>JBEPXV010000410.1:0-2813 GCA_041641695.1 Gammaproteobacteria bacterium
GGGCACCGCTATCGGACGTCAGCAAGGTCCCTCAATCGCCACCACCCATATAGATTGACATGAGCTGTGCGTCGTCGCGGATGTCGTCCCTGGCACCGGCGAATTTGCGCTGGCCGCCGGCAAGAATGTAGACATTGTCCGCGACGGGCAGGGCTTCGCGGATGTTCTGCTCCACCATCACCACCCCCACGCCGCGCTCCCGGAGCGCCTGGACGCGTTCGATGGTCTCGTGTACCAGGGCGGGGGACAGTCCCGCCGAAGGCTCGTCGAGCAGCACGAAGTCCGGATTCGGCACCAGGGCGCGGGCGATTGCTACCATCATCTGCTCGCCGCCGGACAGTGAGCCCGCCGGGACATTGCGGCGCTTCTGAAGGTTGGGGTAATCGGCGACCAGGGTCTCGATGCGGCTTTCGACCTCGGCCGGATCCGTGAGCGAGTAGCCGCCCATGCGCAGATTCTCCATGACCGTAAAGCGGGGGAACACGCCGCCGCCCTGGGGCATCATGACGATGCCCCGGCGCACCACCCGGTGTACGGGAAGTCCGGTAAGATCGCTTTCGCCCACGGTGACGCTGCCGCTCCAGGCGGGCAACAAGCCCGCAATGGCCTTGATAACGGTGGACTTTCCGCTGCCGTTAGGGCCGAACACGCAGGTTATGTGTCCGCGCTGGGCCGACATGGAAATCCCGTGGACGATCTCCTGCTTGCCGTAGCCCGTGACCAGGTCTCTGACCTGCAGCTCGTCGCTCATTGCCTTCGCCCCAGGTAGGCCTGTTGAACCTCGGCGTTGTGTGCTATCTCGTCGAAGCCGCCCTCGGCGACGATCTCGCCGGCGTCCATGACCACGATCCGGTCACAGATCTCGCGCACCATCTCCATGTCGTGCTCGATGACCAGGAAGGTCACTCCGTTCTCGCGGATGCGCCGGATGGCGTCGAGGATGATCCGGCGGATGTTGGGATGGACCCCGGCGGTTACCTCGTCGAGCAGCACCACCTTCGGGTCGCGCATGCATACCCGGCCGAACTCCAGCAGCTTCTGCTGGCCACCGGAGAGCTCCGACGCGAGGTTGTCCGCCACCGCGCCGATGTCCAGCATCTCCATGACTTCGCCGGCGCGCTTCGGGGCGCCTCGCCAGTCTCCCTCCACGGCAGCGGCGAGCAGGTTGTCCCTGACGCTGATATTGTCGAACAGCGAGGGAATCTGAAACGTTCGGCCAATGCCGGCGCGGGCGATCCGCCAGGCAGGCAGGCCGGTGATGTCCACACCATCGAGACGTATCCGGCCTTCATCCGGGCGCAGCGCACCGGCCGCCAGATTGAACAGCGTGGACTTGCCGCTGCCGTTCGGGCCGATGACGCCCAGCACCTCGCGCGGCGCCACGGACACGCTGGCACCTGCGACCGCGGTGACGCCGCCGAAGCGCTTGACCAGGGATTCCAGCACGAGCGGGGCGGTCGCGGTGCTGTGTTTGTCGGCGGCGATGGTCATCGTGCCCCTAGAGCTTGCGTACCACGCGCGACAGCAACCCGCGCCCGCGCCGGCTTCCCGGAAGCAGGCTGATCAGCCCGTTGGGAAGAAACAGCACCACCAGCGCGATGATCAGTCCGAGTATCGGCAGGTACACCACCGTATCCCCGTAGGTGGACCAGATATAGCGATTGGTGATCCATAGGACGCCGGCGCCCAGGCCCGGTCCCCAGATCGTCCCCAGGCCTCCCAGAAGCGCCATTACCACCATCTGGTCGGTGATCTCCGGACCCATTACCGATCGCGGGTCGATGAACGTGACCCAATACGCATACACGCTGCCGAACAGGGAGGTAATGCCGGCCGACAGGGCGAAGGCCTGCACCTTGACCCGGGTAGTGTGGATGCCCATTGCCTCGGCCGCAGGCTCGTGATCGCGGAGCGCCTTCAGCCGATAGCCAAAGCGTGTTCTTTCGATCAGGTACCAGACCCCCAGGAAACTCAATGCCGCCGCCACGAGCATCGTGTAGTAGAAGAAAAATTCGTTCAGATAGGTGGGCAGCGACAGGCCAGCGGTGCCCCCCGTGACGTCCAGCACCGTGACGAGCTGCATGAGCATCTCCGCGAAGGCCCACGTGGCGATGGCGAAGTACGCGCCCCGCAGGCGCATAGTGGGGCCGCCGATGGTGACCGCGACCGCCGCCGCGGCGAGTATTCCAACGGGCATGGTCACCAGGAATGGAAAGCCCACGCCGCGCTGCATGAGCATGGCGGTGGCGTATGCGCCGATCCCGAAGAAGGCGGAGTGGCCGAAGCTGATGTAGCCGGCGTAGCCGCCGACGAGATTCCAGGCACAGGCCAGCCCCGCCCACATCAGCACGCCCGTGGCGATGCGCAGGGTGTAAGGATCGACGAAGCCGGGAATCACGGCAAACGCCAGCAGAGCGATCACGATGCCGGCTGAACGCATTGCGAAGCGGCGCATCCCTTTGCGTTCAGATGCCACGACCGAGAATTCCCTTCGGTGCCACCAGCAGGACAAGAAACAGGACGCCGAAGACGATCAGCAGCGAGTAACGGGCGCCGATGTAGGTCCCGACCAGGGACTCGAGCACGCCCAGTGCCAGGCCCGCCGCCAGCACGCCGCCCACCGAGCCCAGACCCGCCAGCACCGCGACAAAGAACGCGAACAGGGTATAGCGCACGCCGACGTCCGGATTCACCGAGTAGATCGTAGCGACCAACACCCCGGCGGATGCCGTCATGCCGGTGTAAATGCCGTATACCCAGGCCGAGGTTCGCTTGACGTTCACTCCCATCAACCCGGCGTTGTCCCGATCCTG
>JBEPXV010000411.1:0-2811 GCA_041641695.1 Gammaproteobacteria bacterium
GTTGCATTTCGCGCCCCGGCGCTGCAACGTCCAACCGGGTTGCAGCCACCGCCCCGCTTCCGCGGAACGACAGAGGCCGCGTCCCGGCCCGCGCTCCGCCGCCCGGCGGTGACCGGACCCGGCGGCGGCTCCCCACGAACGCCGACCAGATACAGGAGCGAGCATGCCCCGCGAGACCCTCGACGTTCCGCTGTACCCGGCGCCCATGGGCACCCGGCGGACGGTCCGCATGATCCGCTTCGGCCATCCCGCAGGGCGCCCGAAAGCCTATATCCAGGCCGGCCTGCACGCCGACGAGATACCCGGCATGCTGGTGGCACAGCACCTGATGCAGCAGTTGGACGCCGCCGAGGCCCGCGATGAAATCACCGGCCAGGTAGTGGTGGTGCCCTGTGCCAATCCGATCGGGCTGGCGCAGCACATCAACGGCGAGCAGTCCGGCCGCTTCGACCTGGCGAGCGGCGGCAACTTCAACCGTGGCTGGACGGACCTGTCCGGCGCCGTGGCGGACCGCGTCGCCGGCCGCCTCGGCGGCGACGGCCGCGAGAACGTGAACGTCATACGCCAGACGATGCGCGCGGCGCTCGAGGACGCGGCACCCGCCCGGGAGCTCGATGCGCTGCGCAACACCCTGGCGCGGGAAGCATGCGACGCGGATGTCGTGCTGGACCTGCACTGCGACGACGACGCGCTCATGCACCTTTACCTGATGTCGTCGCAGTGGCCCCTGGCCCGCGACTTGGCCGGAGACCTGGACTGCCGGGCGGTGCTCCTGGCGGACAACGCGGGCGGCGCCACTTTCGCGGAGAGCTGCTTCCTGCCATGGCCCCGGCTGGCGTCCGCTTTCCCGGGCTGCCCCATCCCCCAGGCCTGCCTGTCGGTGACGGTGGAGTTGCGCGGCTTTGCCGATGTCGGCGATGACCTCGCCGCCGCGGACGCCGCGGCACTGTTCCGGGGGCTGCAGCGGCGCGGTCTGGTGGCCGGCGACCCGGGACGCGCACCGGATTGCGCCTGCGTGCCCACCGGCCTGGAGGCCTGTGATGTCGTCCGGACGCCGACCGCCGGCATCATCAGCTACAGCGCCGCGCTGGGCGAACAGGTGTCCGTGGGTGATAGCATCGCCGATATCGTCGATCCCTCGGGCTCGACGCCGGGCGGCGCGCGGCGCAGCGTACGGTCCGGGGCGAACGGCATCGTCCTGTCCCGTCGATTGCGCCGCCTGGTTTCCCCCGGCGACGTCATAGCCAAGATCGTCGGCACGGAGCCTCTGGACCACCGGCAGGGCCACCTGCTCGAGGACTGATCGAGTGCAGAGTACGGGCGATGCGGCGAACCTTTCGCGGAGTGACGCGTGAAGCACGTCGTGAAGCGCAGAGCGCGAAATTGAAGTGGCGCCCGGAGACCCGTCTAATGCTTTCAGGGACAAATCCGGTCTCGGACAGGCGGATAATGCGGCCAAACATAACCGGCGCGGCAGCGGCGACAAATGACAATACGTTTCCGGCTGTCCCTGGAACGACGAGACACAACCAACCAACAGGAGGCAGGTCGTGAGCAAATCGACAAGCATCAACGGCGGCCTTGACCGCCGGCAATTCCTCAAAACGAGCGCGGGGGCCGCGGCGGCGGTCGCCTCGACCGGCATGCCGATATCATCGGCGATTTGGGCGGCCGAAGGGAAAGTGCTGCGGGCCCGGTCCTACGCGGATATCAACAAGCTGGACCCCGGGTTCTACCAGAACGCCTACAACGTCGACATAATGAACTGCATCTACTCGAAGCTCACCCGGTACGTGCCCGGGCGCGAGTGGGACTGGGAGCTGCAGGCCGCCGAATCCATTGAGCAGGTCGACCCGACGCATATCCGCTTCAAGCTCAGGAAGGGCATCATGTTTACGGGCGGCTACGGGGAGATGACCGCCGAGGACGTCAAGTTCTCCTTCGAGCGCATCATCGAGCACGACTCGCCGGTCAAGGGCGACTGGGGCTCGCTGAACCGCGTGGAGATCGAGGATGACTACACCGGCGTGATCGTCCTGGACGAGCCGTTCGTGCCGCTGTGGAACATCACCCTGCCCTATGGCTGCGGGCATATCGTGTCAAAGAAGGCGGTCATGGAGCAGACCGAAGACGGCGGCGATTTCGGCATGGAGCCGCCCTGCTTCTCCGGCCCGTACGTGCTGGAGGAATGGCGGCCGGACCAGGTCGTGATACTCACGCGCAACCCGGAATGGCAGGGCGAGAAACCCGGCTTCGACGAGATCCGCATCCTGCCGATCGGCGACCCCAAGACCGCCGAGCGGGCCTACCAGGCCGGCGACCTCGATTTCACGCATGTGACGCTGTCGTCGCTGGATCAGCTCAAGGGCGACGTGCCGGAAAACACGAAGATCGAGGAGTATCCGTCGCTGTACTATGTCTACGTCGGCATGAACCAGGACCATCCGAAGCTCCAGGACATCAACGTCCGGCGCGCCGTGCAGTGGGCCATCAATGTGCCGCAGCTGCTCGACGCGGGCTACTTCGGCCAGGCCGAGGTGGCGACGGGCTTCGTCGCCCCGGGCCTGACGGGGCATCGCGAGAAAGCCCTGATTCCGCCGGAAGGCGACCTCGACAAGGCCCGCGAGTACCTGCAGGAGGCGGGGGCCGAGGGCATCACCCTCAACGTCGACTGCCTGAACGAATCCAAGTTCAAGACCATGGCCGAGATGCTGCAGGCCCAGCTCGGGCAGATCGGCATCAACCTGGAGGTCTCGGTGCAGGATCCGGGCTCGTTCTGGACCATCGGCATGGAAAGCGAGGGCGAGCGCT
>JBEPXV010000412.1:0-2804 GCA_041641695.1 Gammaproteobacteria bacterium
CCGATGATATTGAAGGCCATCAGCCGGCGCAGCACGTGCCGCAGCAGCGCGAAACCCACCAGGCCGATTGCGCAGAGCCCGGCGCCCGCCAGGGCATAAATCAACGGGGTGCTCATGAACCGTCCCCGGGCGGCGGCGAGTCCGGATCACCGGCGGAAGGCGGGCCCGAGACGAACAGTTCCAGAAGGACCATGGCAATGGACAGCGCCAGCAGAATCTCCACCACCAGGATGATTCCGCCGGCCAGCGACTCCGGGTAGGCCAGCAAGACACCGCGCGTCACTGCCCCCAGAAGCGCCACCGCCAGGAACGCCGCCAGGCCGAGCACCAGGCCCGCCCTGAGCGCCAGCCGGGCAGCCAACAGCGGCAGGGGATTCCCGGCGAGCCGCATTAACACCCCGGCCGCCGCGAGGACGGCCCCCGCCTGAAAGGCGCCGCCCGGCCGGTGCCCGCCCACCCATACCAGGTACGCCGCCAGCACCAGCATCAGGGGCGCAAACCAGCGCAGCAGGGCGTGCAGCAGCATATCGGCGCTGCTCAGCGCGGGCGCAGCCACGGCGCTCGCGCGGCCCAGCGAGAGAGCGATCAATCCGGCAATCACCAGCACGGCGACCTCCAGCAGGGTGTCATAGGCCCGGAAGTTGAGCAGCACAGCCGTTACCGGGTTTTCCACGCCGCTGCGTCCCAGCGCGTCATCGACCACCGCCGGCAGGGTCACCGGCGCCGGCGCCCCCGCGAGCTCGACTGTCGCCGCCGCCAACGCCAGGCCAGTCGACGCCGACAGCAGTACTACGAGCGCCGTTCTCACTCCTGCCCTCCCGCGTTGCGGTCCCGGCTCCGGCGCCCACGAAAATGACTGGCCGCATCCAGCAGCAGCACGCCCGTCAACCCGGCGCCGATGGCCGCCTCGGCCAGGGCCACGTCCGGCGCCTCCAACCGCACCCAGCCGAGCGCCATGAGCAGGCCGAAGGCGATGAACAGCACCACGGCGCGAAACAGGTCCCGGGACCACAACGCGGCCATGGCGGTGGCCAGCAACGCCAGCACCAGCAGCCCGTCCAGCCAGAGGTCAATCACGTCCCGTTTCTCCGCCGGACCGGCCACCATCCGGGGCGGGACGCGCTGCGCGGGCCACGAGATGCGCGGCGGTGGCGCTGGCCGCCAGGGCCACGAGCCACACCAGAATCAACTTCAGGGCAACGGCCGGGGACTCCGCCGACGGCAGCAGCGCGACGACGACCAGCCCGAGGCCGAGGTTGTCGACCTTGGTCAGGGCATGGATACGCGTCAGGGTGTCGGGGAAACGAAACAGACCGAGGGTGCCCACCAGGTAGAACACACAGCCGGCCGTCAGCAGCAACAGCTGCAGCATCTCAATGGCCGTCATCCGCCTCCTCCCTGCGGCGCGCGTCGGCCGGGTCCTTCTCGGGACTCGCCACCCGGGCGACGAAAGCCACGCAGGCCAGAATCGCCAGCACCCCCAGGGTCAGCGCCACATCCCGCAGCGCGGGCATGGACTGCGACTCGGCCAGTACCAGCAACAGCGCGACACCGGTGGTGGCGAACAACTGCGAGGCCAGCATGCGATCCGCCGGGGCCGGTCCCAGCCAGATCCTGACCAGGCCCAGCACCAGAGTCAGCAACAGCAACAGGGCTGCCAGGTCCAGGACGACGGGCATCACCGGGACAAGGCGGGCGGGACACTGAACAAGGCGGCGACCCGGCGTTCCGTGTCGTGCACGGCACCCGCGATATCGGTCTCCGTATCCAGGCAGTGCAGGTCTAGCCGGTCACCGCGAAGCTCGACGCTCAGGGTGCCGGGGAGCAGGCTGAGGGTGTTGGCCAGCAGCCAGCGCGGGGCGCCGTCGGGGACTTGCAAATCAAAAACAAGCATGCCCGGCGATATGGGCAGCGAGGGCGTGAGCAGCCGCCGCGCCACGTCGAGACCCGCGACAATGGACCGGGTCGTGAAGAACAGCACGAAAGCCGGAGCCGCGCGCCAACGCAACCGGTGGCGGCCGCGCGGGAAGACGCGCACGCTGATCACGGCCACCAGCGCAGAAACCAGGGCGCCGGCCGCCAGCGCCTCCGACTCGCCCTCGGAGAGGACCCACCACAGCACCAGCGCGGTCAGGAAGCGGTCGCCGAGCTCCCCCCAGGGCATCCCGATCAGTGTTCTATCCGTCACCGTGCTCCCCATGAAACGCCTCCGGCCGGCCGGTCGCCGGACAATCAAGGCAATCGCCGGATCGCAAAAGTCGCCGGGCGCGGCCCGGTTGACCTGTCATGCTCGAACGATGGGTGCTCCTCTCGACGACGACCGCCAGCAAGGCTCGTACGATACAGACAACACCGGACCGCGCAAAGCTATGGAGACGGTTCCGCGCGGGTGGCATCGTGCCACGGCGCCAGGAAGCGACCCACGTATTCGGCATCGGCGATACGCCAGATACGCTCGATGACCACGCGCATTTCCGTATCGCTGGCCCCACCGCTGAAGCCGGCCAGCCGCAGGGCCTTGGCTTCCAGCTCCTGGCGGCTCAGGGTGTTGCCTGGATCGCCCTTGGGGTCGTCTACGTGCCCGCGCAGCGTCCGGCCGTCCGTGGTCGTTACGGTCACCTTGCCGATCCAGCGCGCCGGATAGGCCTGCTCCACTTCCGGATCGAGCGTCATGCGCACCCGCTGGCGAAACGCCGCAATCCGGGGATCATCGTATCCGTCCTGGAACTCCTGCATCCCGGCGCGGCGATGGGCCGCGATCAGTCCCAGCGTCGTGCCCATGGAGAACTTGGCCTGGTGGACAC
>JBEPXV010000413.1:0-2799 GCA_041641695.1 Gammaproteobacteria bacterium
CGTCGGCGGCCCCGTCGCGGGCCTGGCGATAAAGCTCCGGCGGCGCGCCGCCCATCGACATGCTGGGGAATATCTTCACTTCGATGCGCCCGTCGGACTGCTCCTGAACGCGGTCGGCCCAGGGCTGAATCAGCTCCTGGTGGGCGGGTGACTTCGGGCTCAGGAAATGATGGACCGTCAACGTCACTTCCTGGGCGTGGACGGGCGCCAGTGCGGTGATCAGGGCGGCGCCCAGGCCGCTTGTCAGTTTTGCCAGCTTCGTCATCTAACCTCCTCCTCTTGGTGCTCCAGTGGTTGAGCGGTTATATTGTTTATTGCGAGTGTCACATTACATGACTGTCGGCGATATTTCACAGTGTAAGCCGACCGGATCTGAAGCGCCAACGCCCGGAGGAGCCCAATGCACGCCGTAAACATTGACGGCACCAACATCCATTTCCGCACCGCCGGACAGTCCTCCGGCATGGCGCTGGTGTTCGTGGCCTCGCTCGGCACGGACTGGCGGTCCTGGGAACGGGTGGCGGATCGTTTCGCGGGGCACTGCCGGCTGGTTTTCCACGACAAGCAGGGCCATGGCCTGTCCGACACGGCCACCGGCCCCCTGCGCATCCGCGATCACGTTCGCAACCTCGCCGGCCTGCTGGACGAGCTGGCAATCTCCGAGGCGGTCGTGTGCGGCTTGTCAGTGGGCGGCATGATTGCCCTGGGACTGGCCGCCGAGCGTCCGCAGGCCGTGCGCGGACTGGTGCTGTGCGATACGGGACATCGCATCGGCACAGACGAGCTGTGGAATCGGCGCATCGAAACCGTCCAGGCACAGGGAATCGAGGCCATCGCCGACGGTGTCCTGGAGCGCTGGTTCAGCGCCGACTTCCGGGCGGCCCGCCCGGCTGAAACAGCGTTGTGGCGCAACATGCTGCTGCGCACCCCGCCGGAGGGCTATGCAGCGACCTGCGCGGCAATCCGCGATGCCGACTTCACCGCCGCCGCCCGCTCCCTCGCCATGCCGGCCCTGTGCCTGTGCGGCACGCAGGACCTGGCGACGCCGCCCGAGCTGATGCGCGAGCTGAGCGGGCTGATCCCGGACAGCCGCTATCACGACATACCCGGCGCCGGCCACCTGGCGCCGGTGGAGCACGCCGACGAGGTAGGGAGTCACATGCAGGCATTTCTCGAGGAACTGGCGGTTGTCTGAGCCCGACGACCTGTATGACCGGGGCATGCGCACCCGGCGGGCCGTGCTCGGCGACGCTCACGTGGACCGCGCCGAGGCGCGCAAGACGGCGCTGGACGCCGACTTCCAGCGCTACATCACCGAGAGCGCCTGGGGCGCGGTGTGGTCCCGGGGACAGCTGAGCCCGCGCGAGCGCAGCATGCTGACCATCGCCCTGCTCGCCGGCCTCGGTCACCGGGACGAGCTGGCCATGCACCTGCGCGCCACGCGCAACACCGGCGCCACCGTCGACGACGTGCGGGAAGTGCTGTTGCAGGTGGCGGTGTACGCCGGCGTGCCGGCGGCCAACACTGCCTATGCCGTCGCCAGGGAGGTGTTCGGCGAGATGTCCGACACCGGCGACGACAACGACAACGCGTGAAAGTACGACAATGAGCGGTCGCTTATACAATCCAAGAGACTGGCAGAGCCACCCTCCCCTCGTATACCCGGATTACAAGTCGACCCGCCTGCGCAGCCCGACCCGGCCGATGCAGCCCCTGCAGCCGACCCTGAGCGAGTTGACCGGGCCGGTATTCGATGCCGGCGTCCTGGCGCCCCTGGATCACGACCTGACCCGCAATACGGTTAAAAACGGCGAGCCCCTCGGCGAGCGGATCGTGGTCAGCGGACGCGTGCTGGACGAGCACCTCGATCCCGTGCCCGGCGCCCTGGTGGAGCTCTGGCAGGCCAACGCCGCCGGCCGCTACGCCCACCGGGTCGACCAGCATGATGCGCCGCTCGATCCCAACTTCTTCGGCGCCGGCCGGACCATCACGGACGCCGAAGGCCGCTATACGTTCCGCACCATTAAGCCCGGCGCTTACCCCTGGGGCAACCACGACAACGCCTGGCGGCCGAACCATATCCATTTCTCTGTGCTGGGGCCGTGCATCGCCACGCGGCTGGTGACCCAGATGTACTTCCCCGGTGATCCCCTCCTCGACCTGGATCCGATATTCCAGGCAGTGCCGGACGCGGCCCGGGAGCGGCTGATCGCCGGCTTTTCCATAGAGCTCACCGAACCCGGCGTCGCGCTGGGCTATGCGTTCGACATCGTCCTGCGCGGCGCCCGGCGCACCCCGGCGCAGGGCTGACCCATGGCCGACAAGCCCACGGACGCAAAGCAGACTCCGTCCCAGACGGTCGGCCCTTTCTTCGCCCTGGGCCTGACTCCGCGGGAGGACGGCTACGAATATCCCGGCATCGCCGGCTCCTCGACCGTTACCGCGGACACCGAGGGGGAACGGATCCGTGTCTCGGGCCGGGTCCTGGACGGCGACGGCGCGCCGATCGACGACGCCCTGATCGAGGCCTGGCAGGCCAACGCCCACGGCCGTTATCGACACCCGGATGACATGGGCGATGACCGGCCGCTGGACCCCGCGTTCAACGGCTTCGCCCGCGCCGGCACCGGGGTTGCCCCGGACCACTCGTTCACTCTGCACACCATCCGGCCGGGCTCCACCGGCGACGGCCAGGCGCCGCACCTGGTGCTGGTGGTATTCATGCGCGGCGGCCTGAACCACCTGTATACCCGGGTCTATTTCGACGACGAGGCAGCCGCCAATGCCGCGGATCCGGTG
>JBEPXV010000414.1:0-2797 GCA_041641695.1 Gammaproteobacteria bacterium
CCGTCGCCCAGATCTATCACGCCCAGATCAGCGGCACCGAGGAGTACGGCGGCGACTACACGTCCATCTGCCCGATGCTGCCGACCGGCGTCGGCACCTCCACCCCGCACCTGACGTGGTCCGATGACCCGTTCAAGCCCAACGAGACCACCATCGTGGAGCTGGCCGCGGCCCGCCACCGCTACCACGCGCCCATGGCCCGCACCATCCATCTCGGCCAGCCGCCGCAGAACCTGGCGGACACCGCCGAGATCGTGGTGGAAGGGATTCACAACGTGCTGGAATTCGTGGAGCCGGGTGTCACCTGCGAGCAGATCGAGGAAGTCTGGCGCAACACCATCGCCAAGTACGGCATCGTCAAGAACTCCCGCTGCGGCTACGCCATCGGCCTGAACTATCCGCCGGATTGGGGCGAGCACACCATCAGCATCCGCCCGGGAGACAAAACCATCATGCACCCGAACACCGCGTTTCATTTCATGCCGGGCATCTGGATGAACGACTGGGGCGTGGAAATCAGCGAGCCGGTGCTGGTCACCGAGGACGGCTGCGAAACGTTTGCGGATGTACCGAGGCAGTTGATCGTGAAGGACATTTAACGGCGGGAGTCGGCAGTCCGGAGTTGGTGGGCCATAATCTGCCAACACCCAGCCCCCCGTCCAACTTCAGGCAAACGTTGGAGCAACCGAATACCAGATATGCGTAATAATCCGATTACACCCACGATCGACCTTGACGGATCGGGCGTTCAGCACGGCTACCTGAAGCTGCCCTGGTCGCACGACGAGTCGGCCTGGGGCGCCGTCATGATTCCCATCACCGTCGTCATGAACGGCGACGGGCCCACGGCGATCCTGACCGGGGGCAACCACGGCGACGAGTACGAGGGTCCCGCGGCCCTGCTGGACCTGGCGTCGCGCATCGATGCCGCCGACGTTCAGGGCCGCGTCATCATCGTGCCGATGATGAACTATCCCGCCTTCCAGGCGGCCAAACGCACCTCCCCCATCGACGGCGGCAACCTGAACCGCCTGTTCCCGGGCCGCCCCGACGGCACCGTCACCGAGAAGATCGCCGATTACTTCCAGCGCACGCTGCTCCCCATGTCCGACTATGTGCTGGACATTCACTCCGGCGGCAAGACCCTCGACTTCGTGCCTTTCGCCGCCGCCCACGTGCTGGCGGACAAGCAGCAGCAGGAAGCCTGCGTGGCCGCCATGCGCGCGTTCAACGCCCCCTACAGCACCATGCTGCTGGAACTGGACAGCGTCGGCATGTACGACTCCGCCGCCGAGGAAATGGGCAAGGTTTTCGTGTCCACGGAGCTGGGCGGCGGCGGCTCCACAACCCGGCGCAGCGTGGAGATCGCCCGGCGGGGCGTGCGCAACTTCCTGATCCACACCGGCATCATGGCGGGGGAGCCCACCCGTGAAGCCACGCTCGACATCGATATGCCGGACGGCCGCTGTTTCGTCACCAGCTACTCGAGCGGCCTGGTGGAATTCCTCGTGGATCTCGGCGAGCCAGTCAAGGAAGGGGATGTCGTGGCGCGGGTGCACGACACCGCCCGGACGGGCCTGGCACCCGCGGAGTACAGGGCGAATATCGACGGCATCCTGGTGGGCCGCCACTTCCCGGGAACGACCCGCATGGGCGACAGTCTCGCCGTGATCGGCGTGCCCGCGGCATAGGCCGAGCCCCATTCCAGAATCGTTCGAATCCGCCGGCGGACCCCGTGAGCCGGCACTGCGTATCGTCGACGCCCTGGCCGGCGGCGACACAACCCGCGTCATCATCGGGGGTGCGCCGGCGCTGCACGGCGCAACGGTGCGGGACCAGTGCGCCGACTTCGCCCGACGCTTCGATCACCTGCGTGTCAAGCTCATCCAGCCGCCCCACGGCGCCCTGCACATGTGCCCGGTCCTGCTCCTTCCACCGACCACGCCGGATACGGATTTCGGCGTGATCATCATGGAGTCCATGGGCTATCCGCCGATTTCGGGGTCGAACCTGTTCTGCGCCGCCGCCGTCGCCCTCGAACGCGGCTTCGCCGTTATGCGGGAGCCGGAAACCCGCCTGCGCGTGGAAACCCCCGCCGGCATCATCGCGATGACCGCCTACTGTCGCAACGGGCGCTGTCACCGGGTCGAGTTCGAAAACTCCCCCGCGCGAATCAAGTCGTCACTGGCTGCCCGGACAGCTTCCGCGCCCGCCGGCATTCCGGTAACCGTGATCGCCGCCGGCGTCGACTACGCAGTGGTGGATGCCGGCCGTCTCGGTATCGCGCTTTCGCCGGATCCCGGCGACACGTTGCTCGAGCACGGCGCGGCGCTGGCCACCGCGGCGAACACCGACTTCACCCTGTTTCACGAGCGGGTTCATGCCGGCGGGCGGGGTGCCGCCTGCACGGTGGCCGTGTTCCAGAACCCAGGTGTCATCTGCCGCAGCCCCACGGGGACGGGCACTTCGGCGATGCTGGTGATGGCGCACTGCCGCGGGATGATCGGACCGGACGTACCCCTGACCACAACTTCGCCCGCGGGCAACACCTTCGTCGGTCGCATCCTCGCGGTTGAAGGCGCGGGGCGCGGCGCCGTGCTGCGCACGAGTATTGCCGGCGACGTGGAATCCGGCGCCGAGATCCATATTCCCTGAGCCACCCAGATTGCCTGAATGTGTACGATTTAGATCTTTTAACGAGACATATTGAACCGATCTTGTCTCTATGTATACATTTAGTATATAGTCGTCGCTCAACCGTACAGGCCGGCCGGCACCCTGCCCGCCCCGCCGGATG
>JBEPXV010000415.1:0-2795 GCA_041641695.1 Gammaproteobacteria bacterium
CCTTGGCCGCCGCGGCCGCCGGTCCCGCCGCCGCGTAGGTCAGCGCCAGCCCGGTTATCGCCAGCACGAACACCGCCAGGAAACGCGCGTATTCGCGGTTGCGGCGATCCGCGTAGGCGCCGTCGGGCCGGGCCGGCTCGCGAATCAGGAGCGTGGTGGCCACCCCCACCAGCATGGTCGCCGCCATCAGGGCGTAGGTGTGCTGCCAGGCCGTGTACACATACCGATCCGCGCTGGTGCCCAGCGACTCGGCCAGGAACAGCGCACCCGCCCCGGACACCAGCATCCCGATGCGATAGCCGGCGATATAGGTCGCGGCCATCATTGCCTGATAGTCGGCGTGCGCCGACTCGATGCGGTAGGCGTCGATGACGATATCCTGGGTGGCTGCGGAGAAGCCCAGCAGCACGGCGGCCACGGCCATGAGTATCAGGGCGTGGTCGCTGGCCGCCGGATCGACGCCCGCCATCATCAGGATCGCCGCGATCACGGCGCATTGCGCCGCCAGCAGCCACGAGCGGCGCCGGCCCATGCGCCGTGTCAGCCACGGCAGCGGCAGGCGATCCACAAGGGGCGCCCAGACGAACTTGAACGAATAGCCCAGGGCGGCCCAGCTGAACAGGGTCACGGCGGAGCGCTCGACCCCGGCCTCGCGCAGCCACAGCGACAGCGACGAGAAGATCATCAGCAACGGCAGACCGGCCGCGAAACCGAGGAACAGCATGGTCACCACGCGCGGGTGCAGCAGCGCCGCCACCGAGTCACGCCATCCCCGCCTGGGGGTGAACGCGGCGGCTTCAGGCAACGTCAATGTCGTAATCCATGATCTGCGGGGCGTGGTCGGAGAACTTCTCACCGGTGTAGATCGAGGCCCCGACCACCCGGTCCGCCAACGCGGGAGTAATGACCTGGTAATCGAGACGCCACCCCACGTTCTTCTCGCGGGCCCGGCCGCGGTTCGACCACCAGGTGTACTGCTCGGGCTCGTCGCACACCAGCCGGAAAGAATCGATGAAGCCGCACTCGTCGTACAACCAGTCCAGCCAGGCGCGCTCCTCGGGCAGAAACCCCGAGTTCTTCTGGTTGGACCGCCAGTTCTTCAGGTCGATGGGCTTGTGGGCGATATTCCAGTCCGCGCAGATCACGTACTCCCTGCGCTTGCGCCGGTACGCCTTCAGCAGGGGCTTGAGCCGTTCCATGAAATCCAGCTTGAACGCCAGCCGCTCCTCGCCGCTGGTGCCGGACGGCATGTACAAGGACACGATGCTCAGCTTGCCCAGATCGATCTGCAGGTAGCGCCCCTCCCGATCGATGTCCGGCCACCCCAGCCCCCGAATCACCTTGTCGGGCTCGTGGCGCGTGTAAACGGCCACCCCGCTGTAGCCTTTCTTGTCGGCATCGAAAAAGTGACTGTGATAGCCCTCGGGGAAATAGACGTCATCGTTCTCGAGCTGCTCGTACCGAGCCTTGGTTTCCTGGATGCACAGCACATCGGCATCCTGCCCGGCGAACCAGTCGAAGAAGTTCTTGCGCGCCGCGGAGCGAATGCCGTTGGCGTTGAATGTGATAATACGCATTGATTGTGTTACAAGAGTCGGTTGAGAAGATCGGCCGATCGGCCCGCAAAATTCACGCGCCGACCGGAGGCATGCCCAAGCGACGCGAATGAAAGACTACCAGAAAGCGTTCCTGGCGTTCGCCCTCGAGGCGGGCGTCCTCGGGTTCGGGGAATTTACCCTGAAGTCCGGCCGTGTCAGCCCGTACTTTTTCAACACCGGCCTGTTCAACAGCGGTGAGCGGCTGCGGCGCGTCGGCGAATTCTACGCCGCCGCCATTGTCGACAGCGAGCAGCCGTTCGACCTGCTGTTCGGCCCCGCCTACAAGGGCATTCCCCTGGTAAGCGCGACGGCGGTGGCGCTGGCCGCGCATCACGGGCGCGACGTGCCGTTCAGCTTCAACCGCAAGGAGGCCAAAGACCACGGCGAAGGCGGCAACATCGTCGGCTCGCCGCTGGCCGGCGAGGTGGTCATCCTGGACGACGTCATCTCCGCGGGCACCTCCATCGCCGAGTCGGTCGAGATCATCCGGGCCTGCAATGCCCGCCCGGCGGCGGTGTTCATCGCCCTGGACCGTCAGGAGCGGGGCCGGGAGAGCCCCCTTTCGGCGCTCAGGGAGGTTGAAGACCGATACGCCATCCCCGTCCATGCCATCGCCAACCTGGACACGCTGGTGGCCTACCTGGCGCTGGACGAAAGGTACGGCCGGTATCTCGAAGCGTTGCAGCGATACCGCGATCAATACGGCGCCATGTAGGGTAAAAAAGGGGGTCAGAGAGGGATTTTCCGTGGGAAAATCCCTCTCTGACCCCTTTTTTACCGTGGGAAAATCCCTCTCTGACCCCCTTTTTTATTACAATGCCCCTATGGCCAAACAACTGAAGATCTGTATTCTCGGCGGGACCGGCTTCGTCGGTCACGCGATCACCGCGGACCTGGTGGAGCTCGGCCACCGGGTCACGATTCTCACGCGCCGCCGGCAGCGCCACCGCGATGTGCTGGTGTGGCCGAGCGTCACCCTGCGGGAAGGCGACGTCTATGATCCGGCGTTCCTGAAACAGCAGTTCCGGGGCATGGATGCGGTCATCAACCTGGTGGGGATCCTCAACGAGCGCGGCCACCGCGGCAAGGGTTTCGAGCGCGCCCACGTCGATGTCGTGCTGGCGATATCGGAGGCGATCAAGGCCACCGGCACGCCGCGCCTGCTGCACATGAGCGCGTTGAACGCCGCGACCGACG
>JBEPXV010000416.1:0-2793 GCA_041641695.1 Gammaproteobacteria bacterium
CAATCCTCGGCGGCATCGGTAATCCCTACGGCGCGGTGCTGGGCGCCCTGGTGATCGGGCTCGCCGAGAACATCGGGCTGGCGATCAACTGGGCGCCCGTCCTCGGGCTGCTGGGCTACGTCGGCGACTCGGCGCACATACCCACCGGATGGCGCCACGCGATCCCCTTCGTGCTGCTTATCACCGCGCTGCTGATCCGGCCCCAGGGCCTGCTCGGCGTGAGAAGGAGCTGAGGTGTCGCCGTGATCGACTTTCTCGTTTACCTGCTGACCATGACCGGCATCTACGCGATCCTCGCGCTGAGCCTCAACCTGCAGTACGGGTTCACGGGCCTGGTCAATCTCGGGCACGTGGTGTTCTTCATGCTCGGGGCCTACGTGTCGGCCATCCTGGTGATGATCGTCGGGTTGCCGTTTCTCGTCGGTCTGGCCGGGGGCACCGTGGCCGCCGCGTTGTTCGGCGGGCTGATGGCCCTGCCCACGGCCCACCTGCAGCAGGATTACTGGGCGATATCGTCCCTGGCCGCCGCCGAGATCGTGCGCATATTCTTTCTCAACACGGAGCTCGCCGGGCCCTACGTGGGCGCTTCCTTCGGCATCAGCGGCATACCGCAGCCCTGGCGCGAGGCGTTCGACAGCCCGGCCGCCTATGGCTGGTTTTATCTGACCATGGTAATCCTCGCGCTCGCGGCCTGTTTCATTATCGTGCGCTGGCTGACCGGTACGCCCTACGGCCGGGCGCTGAAAGCCATCCGCGAGGGCGACGACGTCCCGCTCGCCCTCGGCAAGGACGTGCGCAGCCTGCGCATCCGCGCCATGATCGTGGGCGGCGCCCTGGGCGGCCTGGCCGGTGCGCTGTTCGCCCATTTCAACGCCTTCATCGATCCCCGCTATTTTCTGCCGCTGGAGACCTTCATCATATGGGCGATGGTCATCCTTGGCGGCGCGGGCAATCATGTCGGCGCGCTCGTCGGGGCGGTGATCATCCAGACGCTTTACAACTCGACGCGGTTCATCGCCGAGCAGCTCGATTTCATCGACGCGCAGCTTCTGGCCTCGCTGCGCATGATCGTCATCGGTCTGTTGATCACCGCCGTGATCCTGTACCTGCCCCAGGGCCTGCTGCCCGAACCCCGGAGGCGCTATGGCGTCCGACGATCTGCTGACGGTTCGTGACCTGCGCAAGCGCTTCGGCGGTCTGCAGGCCGTGGCCGGGGTCACGTTCAGCGTGGGCCGCGGGTCGATCTACGGCCTGATCGGCCCCAACGGCTCGGGCAAAACAACGGTGTTCAATCTGCTCACCGGCTTCCTGGCCGCCGACGGCGGAACGGTGGCGTTCAACGGCCGGTCGATCCTCGGCCTGCGCCCGCACCAGGTGGCGCGCCGGGGTATCTGCCGCACGTTCCAGTCCGGCCTCAATCCCGAGCGCATGACGGTCATGGAGAACATGCTGTTCGCCGCCCAGCGGCAGACGGGGGAGTCGATTTTGCGGGCATTCATCCACGCCGACCAGGTGCGGCGCGAAGAGAGCGATAACCTGGACCGCGCCCGGGACATACTGGCGACTGTGCAGCTCGAGCGCATGGCGGACGAGCCGGTCGCCAGCCTGTCCGGCGGGCAGCGGCGACTGCTCAGCCTGGGACAGGCCCTCATGGCCCGCCCGCAGCTGATCCTTCTGGACGAGCCCGTGGCGGGGGTCAATCCGCGCCTGATCGATGATATCGTGGCGGTGATCCTGCGGCTGCGCGACGGGGGCCATGCCACGTTCCTCATCGTCGAGCACAACATGACCGCGGTGCGCAGCGTGTGCGACGAGATCGCGGTGCTGGACGCGGGCGAAGTGATCGCCTCGGGACCGACGGCGGAGACGCTCGGGCGCGATGACGTGCTGCGCGCCTACCTGGGCGGCCAGCGCAGCGCGGCGGGCGGCGCAAGCAGGTCGCCGGCGGCACGGGAGGGGGTATAGCCATGGCGCTGCTCGAGGTCAGGGGCTGTCACGCCGGCTACGGGGAGGCGGAGATTCTCCACGGCGTCGACTTGCACGTCGACCACCGCGAGATCGTCACCATCATCGGGCCGAACGGTGCCGGCAAATCGACCCTGATCAAGCTGGTGATGGGCTTCCTCGAGCCCACCCGGGGCGAGATCCTGTTCGACGGGCGCGACCTGAAAGGCCTGCGGACCGACCAGCGCGTGAACGCCGGCATCGCGTACGTCCCGCAGCTCGACAATGTCTTCCCGAGCCTGACCGTGATCGAGAACCTGCGCATGGGCGGCTATCTGCTGCCGCCGGCGGAGGCGCGCCGGCGGATCGACGCGCAGCTGGAGCAGTTTCCCCGTCTCGCTGAGCGCCGCGGCCAGCGGGTCAGCACCATGTCCGGCGGCGAGCGCCAGATGCTCGCCATGGCGCGCGCCCTGATGACCGACCCGTCCCTGCTGCTGCTGGACGAGCCGTCGGCGGCGCTGGCTCCGGCGCTGGTGGACCAGGTTTTCGAAACGGTGGTTGAAATCAACAATCAGGGACGCACGATTCTGATTGT
This sequence comes from Gammaproteobacteria bacterium, assembly GCA_041641695.1. Lineage (GTDB taxonomy): Bacteria > Pseudomonadota > Gammaproteobacteria > Arenicellales > JAANXG01 > JAANXG01. The sequence goes on from JBEPXV010000416.1 coordinate 2,540, forward strand.
CGAGCAGGAGGCCCGTATCGCGCTGGCGCATTCCCACCGCGGCTACGTCCTCGCGGACGGGCGCAACATGCTCGACGACCGGGCCGACCGCATCCTGGCGGACGAGAAGGTGCGGGAGGCCTACCTGGGCGGCGCCGCGGGGACGTAGCGCGGCGCCGCATCATCCACGCCCGGCTCCGGCCGTGCGCTGCGCGGCCCGGGTGCCGGCGCAACTCGCACAGAGGAGGCAAGACGATGAAACCATACAAGCACTC
>JBEPXV010000417.1:0-2790 GCA_041641695.1 Gammaproteobacteria bacterium
CGCGGCGCCGGTACCCGTCCCCGGCGGTACCCGGACACTGCAGCAGCCAGGCCTGGGACACGCCGGGATGGCGATCGACGAAATCATCTTCGCGTATCAGGGCAACGATCTGCCGGGCGTGCCACCGCGCCAGCAGATTGCCGAGGCGGTTGTTGGGCCGAAAGCGGTGCTGATTCGGTCCCATGGCGTAGGGAAACCACGGCGCCCCGGTGTTCGACAGCACCAGGTGACGGTAGCGCGGGTGGGACGCGGCGCGCGCCCGGAAACGCTGGAAGGCGGCCTTTTCCCCGGCTTCCAGCGCCGGCGCGTCATGGGTGGAGCCGTACACGCCCGGCCAATGGCTGGCCTCCCGGTCGCCGTACTCGTAGCTTGACCAGATCGGGTGCGGGGGCGAGCCATGGCAGCCCGCGCAGACTTCCGGATTGGGCTCCGAAAAATCCACGGCGCCGTCCTCGAACTCGATGGAATAAAGCTCGAATGACTCGGACCCCTCCCGGAACTGCATCGCCTCGATGGCGTCATGGTGCTGCTGCGACGGATCGCCATTGAAGGTCAGCACAAACTGCGCGGTGCGGCCGAACAGGATCGCCCTGGGGTTCTCCGGACTGCTGCCCTGCAGGCTCTGGCTGGCGTAGGCGAGAGTGTAGCTCTCCGTGTATTCCCGTGGCAGGTGCGCGATGACCTCCTCGACGGTGGACAGGTCCTTCTCGCGGACCAGCTGGCGGAGATCGTCGATATCAAACGCAAACGCCTGGGTGTGCACCAGCAGGGCCGGCCACCACCACAGTCGCTTGCACAACGAAGCCATCATTGCCATTCCCGCCATGATACCGAAAGACGGGGATGGTGATTAACCTCGATGTTTCAAAACGCAGGGGTCGTGGACCGGGTTTTCAACCCGCCCCACATTGAACAAGGACCAACCGGCAGGCCGTCTTTCGACAGCCTGCCGGTGCCGTGGTCAGGCGGCCTTGTGGACTCCCAGGTACTTCTCCAGGTCGTCGGCGCCGCCGATCAGCTCACCGTCGATGAAGATCTGCGGCGTCTTGTCGCTGCCGGAAACGGCCCGCAGGGAGCGGATCGTCGCGTCCCGGCCCAGCAGGATCTCCTCGTAGCCCAGGCCCTGGACCGCCAGGTGCTTCTTGGCGCGCACGCAGTGGGGGCAGCCCGGCTTGCTGAACACCGTGATGGCCTGCGGCACGCTGTAACCCGGGTTCAGGTATTTCAGCATGGTGTCCGCATCCGAGACCTCGAACGGGTCGCCTTCCTTCTCCGGCTCGATGAACATACGGGTGATGACGCCGTCCTCAACGTACATGGAATACCGCCAGGAGCGCGGGCCGAAGCCCAGGTCGGCCTTGTCCACCAGCATGCCCATGCCGTCCGTGAACAGGCCGTTGCCGTCCGGCAGCATGCGAACGTGCTCGGCGTTCTGGTCCCGCGCCCAGGCGTCCATCACGAACGCGTCGTTCACCGAGATACAGGCCACTTCGTCGACCCCCGCCTCCTTGAAGGCCGGCATGAGCTCCTCGTACCTTGGAAGGTGGCTCGACGAGCAAGTCGGCGTGAATGCGCCGGGCAGCGAGAAAACGACGATGTTCCGGCCGGCGAAGTACTCGCCGGTGGAGATCTCCTTCCAGTCGCCGTTTTCGCGCATCTTCAGGATTACGTCCGGGACCCGCTGGCCCTCTCTGTTCTGCAGCTTCATGGTTTGCCTCGTATTGGAATGACTTGAATGACTGCAGATGCTACGAGGCCGGGATTAATTGGTCCAATATATTATATTCATATAATTGATAGTATTAGACTATCACGGTACAGCCTCCAGCGAGATCATGTCCTCGAATGTCTCGCGCCGCCGCACGATCCGGAACCGGTCGCCCGCCACCATGACCTCGGCGGGGCGGGGCCGGGCGTTGTAATTCGACGCCATGACCGACCCGTAGGCACCGGCGTCGGCAACCGCGATGAGATCACCCGGCTCCAGGGACAGGCGCCGATCAGTGCCGAGCACGTCCGCGCTTTCACAGACCGGACCCACAATATCGTAAATCTGCTCCCCGGCATCCGACTGTCTGACCGTCATCATCTCGTGCCTGGCCTGGTACAACGCCGGTCGAAGCAGGTCGTTCATGCCGGCATCCACAACGGCGAAGCGCCTGTCACCGTTGGTCTTGATGTACTCCACCGTCGTCAATAACACGCCGGCCTCCCCGACTATGGAGCGCCCGGGCTCGATGAAGATCTCCAGGTCTCCGTGCCGCCGGCGCACGGCGTCCACCATGGCCTTGATCCACGCCACCCGGTCCGGGGCGGCGGCCGCGCCGTAGCCGATGCCCAGGCCGCCGCCGGCATCGATATGCCGGATCGCGAAGCCTTCCTCCCTCAGCGCCGCCACCAGATCCAGCAGCCGGTGAAACGCCTCCAGCAGCGGGGCCGGGTCCAGCAACTGGGAGCCGATATGGCAGGCCACGCCGCAAACATCGATCCCGGGGCGTGACGCGGCGTAGCGATACGTCTCCAGCGCGTGGTCGATGTCGATGCCGAACTTGGCGGTCTTCAGGCCGGTAGCGATATAAGGGTGGGTGTTCGGATCGACGTCGGGATTGACGCGCACCGCCAGCGGCGCGGTGCGTCCCTGGCGGACCGCCGCCTCGGACACCCGGTCGATCTCCCCGAGGGACTCCACGTCGATGCACGCGATCCCCGCCGCCACGGCAGCTTCGATCTCCGGCACCGACTTGCCGACACCGGAGAACACCACCTTCGACAGGTCGCCGCCGGCACGCT
>JBEPXV010000418.1:0-2771 GCA_041641695.1 Gammaproteobacteria bacterium
GCATGGGAGGTCTGCAGCGTGGAGCCGGCGTGAGAGCCGCCGATCTTCTTCAAGGCTCCTGCTATGCCGTCGGGGTTGCGCGTGTACTGCACCGCCGAGGCGTCTGCCAGGAGCTCCCGCTTGCGGCTCACCGAGGCCTTGATCAGGTTGCCGAAAAAGGTCCCGGCAAAGCCGATCACCATCAGGCCGATGGCCAGGGCCAGAATCGGCGCGCCGTTTTTCTCGTTGGACCGGCGGCGGCCGAAGGTCATGGAGCGCAGGATGTAGTAACCGATCATGCCGATGATCAGGATTCCGTGCAGCACGCCCATCAGGCGGATGTTCATGCGCATGTCACCGTTCAGGATGTGACTGAACTCGTGGGCCACCACCCCCTGCAGCTCGTCGCGGCTGAGGTGCTCCGCCGTGCCCCGCGTGATCCCGATCACCGCGTCGGCCTGGGTGTTGCCGGCGGCGAAGGCGTTGATGCCTTCCTCGTCGCTCAGAAGGTAGACCGGCGGCACCGGCGTGCCGGCGGCAATGGCCATCTCTTCCACCACGTTGAGCACCTTGCGCTCCAGGGGGTCGGTGGTATTGGAATGAATCGGCGAGCCGCCGAGAGACTCGGCCACCACCTTGCCGCCGCCGGCAAGGGTCATGATCTTGTAGGCGCTGCCGGCCGCGATGATCAACACCACCATCACTCCTATGGCGCCAAAGGTCATCCAGTCGAACTGATCGGCGACATTCTGCAGGGTGAGCTGCCCGGGGGCGTCCACATAGCCGAACACCAGCATCACCAGCACATTGGTCATGACAACCAGCGACACCACTGCGAGGATGAACAGCACGATCAGGCGTGTCGTGCTGCGGCGCGCGTCATCCTGCGCCTGGTAGAAATCCAAAGCCGGCCTCCTTCGCTACTGGAAGGAGACTTCGGGTGCCGCCTGGATGGCCTCGCTGTCCTCGAACTCCAGCAAGGTGGCGTCCTCGGCATGGCCGAACGTCGGGGCCAGCACAACCTGCGGGAACGACTGCTTGTAGGTGTTGTAGGCCATGACCTGGTCGTTGAAAGCCTGGCGGGCGAAAGCCACCTTGTTCTCGGTGCTGGTAAGCTCCTCGCTGAGCTGCATCATGTTCTGACTTGCCTTCAGGTCGGGATAGGCCTCCATGACGACGTTCAGGCGCCCGAGTGCCCCGCTCAATGCGCTTTCCGCCCCGCCCAGGGACTTGATGGCCTCGGCATTGCCCGGATCCGCCGCCGCCTGGGCGAGATTGCTCTGCGCCTGGTTGCGGGCATTGACTACCTCGTCCAGGGTCTCGCGCTCGTGCTTCAGATAGCCCTTGGCGGTCTCCACCAGGTTGGGGATGAGATCGTGGCGGCGCTTGAGCTGCACCTCGATTTGGGCGAACGCGTTCTTGTAGCGGTTCTTGAGCGCCACCAGCCGGTTGTAGATGGCGACGGTGTAGCCCACGATGGCCACGATGATGACCAGCAAGACAATCGTCGAGATTTCCATAAGCCCCCTTGTTCGAAATGTTGGATTACACGACTGATTATTGTTCAGCCCGTACTTTATGCTGTTGTCGCAACGGGTTCCAGGCCATCTGCAGCGTTGGCCCCTTGATCTCTAGATGAATCAGAACTCCAGCTCCACATCCTCCGGCTCCCGGCGGCGCTGCTTCAGGCGGCTGCGGACACCCAGCCCCCCGGCCAGCGTGAACACACCGCCCACCATGATCATGATGCCCGGTCCGAGCCAGTTCATCAGGCCTTCGTCGATGATGGCCTGGTCGGGGTCTCCGGGCGTATACAGCACCGTCACCGATTCACCGCGCCGGTATGCCGGCGAGCTGGAGCCGGTATCGTGCTGGAAAGTGACCGGCGCGTCGCGGCCGGCAGGCCGGTAGCGCACAACGGGATACCATGTCGTTTTGGTTTTACCGTCCGACGTGGAGGTGCGGCGATTGAATTCGATAACCTCGCCGGCGGCCGGGCGTGCCTCCGACAGGAACTCGGCGCGCTGCTTGGCCACGTAGCCGCCCCCCACCAGCACTCCCAGCCCGATCAACAGGACGAGGGCCAGGACCCAGGCGGGTGCCTTGTTCTTTTTTCGCCGGCTGTCGAAAACCTCCGGGTCGGTGATGATCGGCCGGGACTTCTCACCGGCGCTGCCGGGCGCTTCCGGGCGTCGTCCCTGCCCGGCCGCGGCCAGGGCGCTTTTCATGTCCTCCAGCCCGTGGATATCGTGCCTGCGCAGCTTCGCCTTCACCTGGAAGGCGAGGATCGCGATGACGCCGCCGGCAATGACGAGCGACAGCAACGAGAAATCGAAAACAGTAAAGAACACGGCCATGGTCCCCAGGCCCAGGACCAGGAAGACGCCGCCAAAGATCTGCATGCCGGGGCCGTCCAGGCGGGCATCGGCGGGATCGTCGGGGGAGATGAGAATCGCCGCCGGATCACCGATACTGCGCTTTACGTGGCTGCTGCCGATGCGCCCGGTGAACTCGTAATCCTCGCCCTGGTATCGATAACGGATAACGGGGCTGTATGTCGTCCGGTTGCCGGACTTGCCGCGCCGCTCATTGACTGCGAACCCGATCACCAGGCCCTCGCCTTTTACCGCCCCGCGGGCGAACCGGCGCGCGTCCCACAGCATGTAGCCGCCTATGCCGGCAAACAACAGGCCGACGATGAAAAACACGATTTCCACTGACTGTTCTCTTGTCGATCGTTATTGGTTCTTTTCAGTCCGTCTATAATCGAGCATCCGCGCGCGACCGCGGCC
>JBEPXV010000419.1:0-2771 GCA_041641695.1 Gammaproteobacteria bacterium
TAGATCTGAGCGAATTCGCGCTGGCCGGTGCGAAGCATTTCGCCCCGGCGGTCAAACAGGATCGCGCGGGAACTGGTCGTCCCCTGGTCGATGGCGAGCAACAGCGGATCGGTCATGTCACAAAGCCCTCCCGTCGATTCGATTCGGCTGGTTCGGCGAGCAATCGTACCCGTAATCCCCCGACTCCGGGCAACGGCGCCGCGGCGAAACCCTGAGCAGACTTGATACGCCACTCGAAGTACCAACGGTAAGTTCCAGTGATTTCAGAATTTTCGTTTTTCATGTCTATATTTTCCTTTTTTGTTCTGGAAAACACAAAACGAATAAATATAATGAATATGCTTTGAGCAAGCCACAACGCAACACCAACCACTACACAGGAGGCGGAGCCATGATTCGAAGGCTCAGACTATCGATACTGATCGGTGCCCTGGCCGCTTCACCGTTCGCGCAGGCGGGGATGGAGGAAGCCGAGCGCTGGATCGACGAGGAGTTCCAGCCGTCGGTCCTTTCCAAGGAAGAGCAGATGAAAGAGATGGAATGGTTCATCCAGGCGGCGGAACCGTTCGAGGGCATGGAAATCAACGTGCTGTCGGAAACCATCCCCACCCACGAGTACGAATCCGACACCCTTACCAAGGCGTTCGAGGAAATCACCGGCATCAAGGTCAATCACCAGCTTCTCGGCGAAGGCGAGGTGGTGCAGGCCGTGCAGACGCAGATGCAGACCCAGCGCAATCTGTACGATGCTTACATCAACGATGCCGACCTGATCGGGACGCATTCACGCCTGCAAAGCGCGATCAACCTGACCGACTGGATGGCCGGTGAAGGCAAGGACGTCACCAACCCGATGCTGGACCTCGATGATTTCATCGGGATTGCCTCGGCGACGGGGCCGGACGGCAAGGTCTGGCAGCTCCCCGACCAGCAGTTCGCCAATCTCTACTGGTACCGCAAGGACTGGTTCGACCGCCCGGAGCTGCAGGAACAGTTCAAGGAGATCTACGGCTACGACCTGGGCGTGCCGGTCAACTGGTCGGCCTACGAGGACATCGCCGAGTTCTTCACCGAGCACGTCAAGGAGATCGACGGGGAGCGGGTCTACGGCCACATGGACTACGGCAAGCGCGCGCCGGATCTGGGCTGGCGGATGACCGATGCCTGGCTGTCGATGGCGGGCGCCGGCTCCAAGGGACTGCCGAACGGCGTGCCCGTGGATGAATGGGGTATCCGCATGCCGGAGGGCTCCTGCAACCCGGTCGGTGCTTCCGTTTCCCGCGGCGGCGCGGCCAACGGTCCGGCCGCCGTCTACGCGATTCGCAAATGGGACGAGTGGCTGCGTGCCTACGCCCCGCCGGGCGCGGCGGACCTGGATTTCTACCAGTCCCTGCCGGCGCTGTCCCGGGGCAACGTCGCCCAGCAGATCTTCTGGTATACGGCGTTCACGGCCTCCATGGTGGCGCCCCAGAGCGAAGGCAACAACACCGTCGACGAGGACGGCAAGCCGCTGTGGCGGATGGCGCCGTCGCCCCACGGTCCTTACTGGGAAGAGGGCATGAAGCTGGGCTACCAGGACGTCGGCTCGTGGACCCTGTTCAAATCCACACCGGTGGACCGCCGCAAGGCGGCCTGGCTCTACGCCCAGTTCGTCGTCTCCAAAACGGTGGACGTCAAGAAGAGCCACGTCGGGCTGACCATCATCCGCGACAGCACCATCCGACATGACTCGTTCACCGAGCGTGCCCCGAACCTCGGCGGCCTGGTCGAATTCTATCGCTCCCCGGACCGGGTGCTCTGGACGGACACCGGCGTCAACGTGCCGGACTATCCGAAACTGGCCCAGATCTGGTGGCAGCAGATCGGCGACGTCAGCGCCGGCACGTTCACGCCGCAGGAAGCCATGGACCGCCTGGCGGGAGAAATGGACCAGGTCATGGCGCGGATGCAGGCCGCCGACGAGCAAGCCGAAACGTACAGCGGCTGCGGCCCGCGGCTCAACGAGGAGTCGGATCCCGAGGAGTGGCTCAGCAAGCCGGGCTCACCCAAGGCCAAGCTCGACAACGAGAAGCCCCAGGGTGAAACGGTGGTCTACGAAGAGCTCATCAAGCGCTGGTCGGAGGAGTAGCGCAGCGCGGCTCGATCAGCAATGAGCGGCCGGGGGGCACCAGCCCCCCGGCCTCTTCCTCGGGGATTGGATGTGGTACCTAGCCCTAGCACCAGCGGGCGCGAACGGCACAAGCTGACCGCGCGCCAGAGCGAGATCATCGGAATCGCCAGGACCAGCGGCAGCGTGAACGTGGACATGCTGGCGGGGCATTTCCGTGTCACGCCGCAAACCATCAGACGGGACCTCAATGTCCTGTGCAACAACGAGTACCTGCGGCGCACCCACGGCGGCGCCGTATTCAACGACGCCGACGTCAACCTCGGCTACCAGGCGCGCCGCCACATCGCCGTCGAGGCCAAACGCCGTATCGGCGAGCTGGCCGCCGGCCTGATCCCTGAAGGCAGCTCGCTGTTCATCAACATCGGCACCACCAACGAGCAGGTCGCCCGCTACCTCAAGGCCAAGCAGGACCTGATGGTCATTACCAACAACGTCAACGTGGTAACTATTCTGATGGGCGCCACCGGCATCGAGCTGATTGTCGCCGGCGGCGTCGTCCGCCACGAGGACAGCGGCATCGTCGGCGAGCGCGCATCCGACTTTCTCTCACAATTCCGGGTCGACTACGCGATTATCGGGACCTCGGCAATCGAAGAGGACG
>JBEPXV010000420.1:0-2770 GCA_041641695.1 Gammaproteobacteria bacterium
GGACTGGATGCCGGCGGCTCCTGCGTGGGTCGCGTCTTCCGTGTGGACAAGCCGGACCGGCTGCGGGTCTATGATTATCTCATGGAGCGCGAAATGGTCCGCGGCACCTACCGGCCGCTATGGCTGCCGGTTGATACCCCCGAGGGCCGGGTTACGGCCCTGTGCTTCGTGGTGGACCGCGGCCACGAGCAGTATACACCGGACCTGCCCGAATCCGAGGTGATCGACCGGGTGCGGCGGGCCCGCGGCAAGCGGGGCAGCAATATCGAGTATGTCGTGAACACCTGCGGTCACCTGGAGGAGCTGGGTATCCGGCTGCGGGAGCTGGCGCGTATTCGCGACGCCCTGCTCGCGGCGCCCGATGCCGGCGCCTGATTACGCATCCGACGGCTTGAAGGTCAACGCCAAGCCGTTGTTGCAGTAGCGCTTGCCGGTGGGCTTCGGCCCGTCGTTGAACACGTGACCCTGGTGGCCGCCGCAGCGCGCGCAGTGATACTCGGTCCGGGGCAGGATGAGCTTATAGTCGGTCCTGGTTTCGATATGGGCGGCATCGATGGGCTTGAAAAAGCTCGGCCAGCCGGTGCCGCTGTCGAACTTGGCCGCGGAATCGAACAGCGGCAGATCGCAGCCGGCGCAGTGATATACGCCGTCGCGCTTCTCGTCGTTGAGCGGACTGGAGAAAGCCCGTTCAGTGCCTTCCTTGCGGAGTATGTCGAACTGCTCGGGCGTGAGTTTCTCGCGCCACTGCGCCTTGCTCAATTCAATTTGCTCGATGGTGGTATTCATATTACTGTTCCCGGAATTCTGTTCACCGGCGGCGGCCGGCCGCAGGCCGACGGCACAGGCCGCGCCGACCACCGATATGAAGGATCTACGATTCATTGTAACGCTCCTGAGCTGCGTATTTGAACAACGGCGGTCTACTACCCGGTTTCTTCTTACCTCTGTTTGATGGCGGTGCGGCGCAGTGGTTCAACGCGCCGCGCCGGCCGCGACCGGGGGCCGGGCGGTAGATGGCGCTGGTCTGGCAGCACGCGGTGGGGGGCATGCGCTACGAGATCAGGCGGGCCGGCCGCAGCGTGCGCCTTTACACCAACGGTGTGCTGCACACCCAGTACCACCCCGGCTACGTCTTCGGCGGCGGCGTCTGGGACCTGCTGGGCCTGCCCGCACTGTGGCGGGAGGATGCGCGCCTTTCCGGCATCCTTCTGCTCGGCCTGGGCGGGGGTGCCGTGGTCCGGCAGCTGCACGAGCTGGTGGAGTGGGACCGCTTCGTGGCGATCGAGCGCAACCCGGTGCACCTGGATATCGCGCGGCGCTTCTTCGGCCTGGAACGCGTTCCCGCGGAGCTGATCGAGCTGGATGCCGGCCGCTGGATCGAGGCGCATCCCGACCTCAGGTTTGACCTCGTGATCGACGACCTTTTCTCCGACACCCACGGTGAGGCGCGCCGCTCGGAGCCGATCTCCCGGGAATGGTATCGGCGGCTTCGCGGCCTGTTGTCCGATCGGGGCACGCTGGTCATCAACTTTGCCGACGGCAGGGATCTCGAGCGACGCATCCGGCGCATTCCCGCCGTGCGGTGTGATTTCAAGCGGGTCTACAAGCTCACCCTGCCGGCCTACGGCAACGCCGTGGCGGTGTTGCTTCGGGAGGCGCGGGAGCCCGCCGACCTGGAACGGGCCCTGAATGTCATCAGGCCGCGCCGGCGCACGGCCAAACTGCGTTATCATCTGACGCGCGTGAATCTGTAGCACGTCATCCCGCCGACTCCGAGATCACAGGTCCCCATGAAGAAACGATCCGCCCGCAAGGCATACAGCAACGAGGAGTTCCTGCTCAGCCCCGAGGCCCGGCCCATACGGATGCTGGCCGAATACTACGAGCCCAACACACGATTCAACAAGTTCTCCATTGACGACACGATCGTGATAATGGGCTCGGCGCGCTACCCGGACCGTGAGCAGGCCGAGAAGAACCTCGCGGCGGCCAGGCAGGCCGGGGAGGGGGTGAGCCGCGCCGAGCGGGATCTCAGGATGTCGGCGTACTATGAAGCCGCGCGCTCCCTGGCCAACCGGCTCACCCATTGGTCGAAGGGGCTCCCGGAAAAGCACCGGCGTTTCGTAGTGTGCACCGGCGGCGGGCCCGGCATCATGGAAGCGGCCAACCGGGGCGCGAGCGAGGCGCAGGGCGTGAACGTCGGCTTGTCCATTTCCCTGCCTTTCGAGGAGGGGGAGAACCCGTATATAACCCGCGAGCTGGCGTTCCACTTCCACTATTTCTTCATGCGCAAGTTCTGGTTCCTGTACCTGGCCAAGGCGGTGGTGTTCTTCCCCGGCGGGTTCGGCACCCTGGACGAGATGTTCGAGATACTGACCCTGGTGCAGACCGGGAAAGTCGAGAAGCATCTGCCCCTGGTGCTATATGGATCGGAATACTGGAACCGGGTGGTGAATTTCGATGCGCTGGTGGAGTTCGGCACTGTCAACCCGGAGGACCTCGAGCTGTTCCGGATCTGCGACTCGGTGGACGAGGCTTTCGAGTACCTGACCGGCGAGCTGACGACCTACGGCCTGGCGGAGCCCGCCGGCGCCACTTTGTAGCGGGAGCCCGCAGCCCGCAACGAGAAGAGGGGAACCGGCCGGTCAGGTTTCCAGCAGGAGCCGCTCGACGCGCGTCAGCATCTCGCCGCAATCCGCGGATATCTTCAACTGCAGCATCGGGTCGGCGCGGGTCCGGCCCCGGTTCACGGCGGCCGCCGGCTTGCCCG
>JBEPXV010000421.1:0-2764 GCA_041641695.1 Gammaproteobacteria bacterium
CGCGGCCTGCCGGTGGTGGCGACCAACTCGGTACAGTTCGTCGACCCCCGGGAGCACGCCAACCACGAAGTGCGGGTCTGCATCCATGACGGGCGGATCCTCAACGATTCCCGGCGACCGACCAAGTACACCGAGCAGCAGTACCTGCGCAGCCCGGAGGAGATGCGCGAGCTGTTCAGCGACTGCCCGGAAGCCATCGTCAACACGCTCGAGATCGCCAAGAGGTGCAACTATTCCCTGGAGTTCGGGGACTACTTCCTGCCTAACTTCACCGTCCCCGAGGACCAGACCGCCGAGTCGTACCTGGCGGCCAGGGCCCGCGAGGGGTTGGAGCGGCGCCTGGCGGGCACCACGGACGTCGACCGGTCCGAGTACCAGGCGCGCCTGGAGAAGGAGCTCGGCGTGATCAGCCAGATGGGCTTTCCGGGCTACTTCCTGATCGTCGCGGATTTCATCTCCTGGGCCAAGAAGAACGGCATACCGGTGGGGCCGGGGCGCGGCTCCGGGGCCGGCTCCCTGGTGGCGTGGGTACTGGGCATCACCGAGCTTGACCCGATCTACCACGGCTTGCTGTTCGAGCGCTTCCTGAATCCCGAGCGGGTGTCGCTGCCGGACTTCGATATCGATTTCTGCATGGAGGGCCGGGACCGCGTCATCGAGTACGTGGCGGACTACTACGGCCGGGACAAGGTGTCCCAGATCATCACCTACGGCACCATGGCGGCGCGGGCCGTGGTCCGCGACGTGGGTCGCGTGATGGGGCTGTCCTACGGCTACGTGGACAAGATCGCCAAGCTGGTGCCGTTCCAGGTGGGCATGACCCTGGAGGCGGCGCTGGATCAGGAAGAACTGCTCCGGGAGCGCTACGAGCAGGACGAGGAGGTCAAGCAGCTCATCGACACCGCCAGCGCCCTGGAGGGACTGGCGCGCAATGTCGGCAAGCACGCCGGCGGCGTGGTGATCGCCCCGTCGAAGCTCACCGAGTTCGCGCCGCTTTACTGCGAGCGCGGCAGCGACCAGCCGCTCACCCAGTTCGACAAGGACGACCTGGAGGCCATCGGTCTGGTGAAGTTCGACTTCCTGGGCCTGCGCACCCTGACCATCATCGCCCGGGCCATTGACCGCATCAACCGCCGCAAGCACAACGGCGAAGGGCCGCCGGTGGACCTGGAAACCATGCCCCTGGACGATCCGGCCACCTACGAGCTGATCAAGAGCGGCCGGACCACCTCGCTGTTCCAGCTCGAGTCCCGCGGCATGAAGGACCTGATCAAGCGCCTGTCGCCGGACAACTTCCAGGACCTGGTGGCCCTGGTGGCCCTGTTCCGGCCCGGGCCGCTGCAGTCGGGCATGGTGGACGATTTCATCGACCGCAAGCACGGCCGCCAGTCCATCACTTACCTGCATCCGCTGCTGGAGCCGATCCTCAAGCCGACCTACGGCGTCATCCTGTACCAGGAGCAGGTGATGGAGATCGCCCGTGTCCTGAGCGGCTACTCGCTGGGCGCCGCCGACCTGCTGCGCCGAGCCATGGGCAAGAAAAAGCCCGAGGAAATGGCGCGCCAGCGGGCGATCTTCCTGGCGGGCGCCCGCGACATGAACGTCGACCCGGATGTCGCGACGACCATCTTCGACCTGATGGAGAAGTTCGCGGGCTACGGCTTCAACAAGTCCCACTCGGCGGCCTACGCGCTGCTCACCTACCAGACGGCGTGGCTCAAGACGCACTACCCTTCCGAGCTCATGGCGGCGGCGCTGTCCTCCGATATGGACAACACGGACCGCGTCGTGGACCTGATCGCCGACTGCCGGGACATGGGCATCGAGGTCCTGCCTCCCAACGTCAACACCGGTTTCTACAGCTTCGAGACCAACGAGTCCGGCGGTATTCTCTACGGGCTCGGCGCCATCAAGGGCCTGGGTCAGGGGGTCGTCGAGGCCATTGTCGAGGCCCGCGGGGCCGGCGGGCCGTTCCAGGACCTGTTCGACTTCTGCGAGCGGGTGGACGCCCGGCGCCTCAACAAACGCGCCCTGGAGTCCCTGATCTGCGCCGGCGCCGCGGACCCCCTCGGGCCGCACCGGGCCTCGCTGCTGGCGACCATGCCCACGGCCCTCGAGCTCGCCCAGCAGCGCAACCGCAGCGAGGGCCAGGGGGAGCTGTTCGGGGAGCAGGCCGGCAGCGACCAGGTCCGCCGCTTCCACGACGTGGCACCCTGGCACAAGGAAAAGATGCTCACCGCCGAGCGCGAGACGCTGGGGCTTTACTTCAGCGGCCACCCGATCGACCGGCACCGCAGCCATCTCGACCGCATCGTGGACGCGCGCCTGCGGGACCTGAAGCCCACCAGCGACCGAAACGTCACTGTCGGCGGCCTGATATCCGCGATTCGCACCATGAATACACGCCGCGGCGAGCGCATGGCTTTCGTCACTCTGGACGACCACACGGCCCGCGTGGAGCTCGCGGTGTTTTCGGACGTGTACAGCGAGAAGCGCGAAGCGATCCGCAAGGACAACCTGGTCGTGGTCTACGGCGAGGTGAAGGTGGACGAGTACACCGGCGGCTTCAAGATGTCGGCGGAGAAGTTGTACGACTGGGACGAGGCCCGGCTGGCCTTCACCGAACGGGTGGTCCTGCGGTTGGAGAACGGCGAGATTCGCCGGGGCGGGAGCATCGACACTCTGCGCGGACTGATTGCCGAGCACGGGCGCGGCCGTGTGCCCCTGTGGATCCAGTATGCCAATGACCAGGCCGAGGGGCTGC
>JBEPXV010000422.1:0-2761 GCA_041641695.1 Gammaproteobacteria bacterium
CGGTAATGGCGGCCACCAGGGCGGCATGCGCCGCCTGCTTTCGCGGTGCGGTGAACCGCTCCGCCAGCCACGTTACGGTGATGTGCTCGCGTTGCCGCGAGGCGATGATCGCGCCGATCATGTACAGTTGCACGGCGGTGAGCAGGATCAGCTCGTGCAGGCCAACGATGGACAGCCCGAGCACATAGCGGGCGATGACCAGAAACACCATCAGCCCCGTCACCAGCACCGAGGCAAGGATCGCGAGCGCATTCAGCGCGCCCGCGATCCAGCCGTCCAACCTCGTGAGAATGTCGGCGCTCCCTTACAACTGGGCCATTACAGCTGGCTGGCGTTCTCGCGCATGGTATCCACGATATCCTTGCCGATTCGCTCTTCCATCAGCGGCCACACTTCCGCGCGCACCTTTTCGGACAGCGCGTTGAGCTGCTCCTCGGTCGGCTCGAGATACTCCATGCCCGCTTCCTTGGCTTTCTCCACGTACATCTGGTCGCGCTCCCTGCCGTTGACGAAGGCCTCCTCCATGATGGTGATCGCCGCGTCCTGCACCACTTCCTGGTGCTCCGGAGACAGCGACTCCCAGGCCTCCATGTTCATGCCGATGTTGCCGGTGACAAAGAACTGCTTGGTGCGGTTGTAGTAATCCACGGTGTCGCGGAAGTACTCGTAGTCCCAGTAGATGATGTTGGCGGCATCCCCGTCGACGACGCCGGTCTGAATGGCGGTGAACACCTCGGACCAGTCGATGGAGGCGGTCTGGTAGCCCATCGCCTGCATGGTCTCGGCCATGGGGAAGAACGGCGGCACGCGGACTTTGAGATCGGAGGCCTCCTCCGGCGTCATGGCGTACTTGTCCTTGGTGGCGACACCGGAGAATCCCTCGGGCCAGGCGCCGAAATACTTGATGCCGAGCCCGGCGTAGATCTCGCCGAGCATGTTGTTGACCCAGCCGTCCGGGCTATAGGCTTCCAGGGCCTCCTCCCAGGACAGCACCATGTAAGGGGCGTACAGCACGCTGAGACGCTCGTCGTAGGACGTCGGCGGCCAGTTGAGCGTCAACTGCACCTCGTTGGCCACGAACAGGTCGAACACCTCGGCCTGGCTGCCGAGCTCATTCTGGTAGAACACGTCCACCTGCACTTCGCCGTCGGTGCCTTCCTCGATCAGCTCGGCCCAGCGGTCCATGGCGTTGCCCGACGGGGAACCCTTGGCGCCGGAGTCCGTCGCCAGCTTGAGCGTCGTCTCGGCCTGCGCCATCGGCAGCGCGGAGAAGGCAAACAGCAACGCTGCCAGGATTACATTTTTTCGAGACATGACGGATACCTCTGTCGTGGGTGAGTATGATTGTTTCAACGCATTATGCGTATTGCCTTTTAAAACTGTCAACGCTGTGCCGCACCACTGCACTGAACAGTGGTTGGCTGCCGCTTTACTCTACGACGGCGAGCGAAGCGTATACAGATCCAGTTGCCGCAGGACACTGGACCAACGACACGGCGTTTCCGTGGCGTCAACCCGGCCACCGGCGGCCAGCGGCGTATTTCACATTCAATGGAATTTGTCTATGCTGACCCGCGCCGCCAGGGCTGGCAGACACGCAATTCACGAAACATTGATCGATGCGCGCATCGTCAGCGGCTCTTTCACCAATACGAGGTTCGCAGTATGCAACATTTTCGCGTGGCAATAATCGGCGGCGGCGTGGTCGGCGCTTCGGTGCTCTATCACCTGGCGCGTTACGGCTGGAGTGACGTGTGCCTGGTCGAGCGATCGGTATTGACCGCCGGGTCGTCCTGGCACGCGGCGGGCGGGATCCACGCCCTCAACGCGGACCCGAACATGGCGGGGCTGCAGGCCTACACCATCGACCTGCTCTCGGAGATCGAGCGCGAGTCCGGCCAGTCCATCGGCCTGCACATGACCGGCGGCATCACCTTCGCATCCGCGCCGGCGCGCTGGGAGTGGCTGCAGTCCGCGTATCGCATCTTCCAGTCCATCGGCATCGAGGACTGCCACCTGATGACCCCGGAGGAGATCCGGGACAAGTGCCCGATCATCGATGTCGAGGGCGTGCTCGGCGGGCTGTGGGCGGACCGCGAAGGCTATGTGGATACCACCGGCACCGTTCACGCATACGCCGCGGCGGCGAAGAAGCGCGGCGCCAGCGTGATGGAGCACAACCGGGTGCAGGCGCTCAACCAGCGGGCCGACGGCTCCTGGGACCTGGTGACGGAGAAAGGCCCGATTCACGCCGAGCATGTCGTCAACGCCGGCGGCCTGTGGGCCAAGCAGGTGGGGCGCATGGCGGGCGTTGAGCTGCCGGTGGCGCCCCTCGCCCACCACTACCTGGTCACCGAGACCATCCCGGAGCTCGAGACGCTGGATTTCGAGCTGCCCCTGGCGGTGGACCTGGAAGGCTTTACCTACATGCGCCAGGATCAGAAGGGCATCCTGGTGGGCATCTACGAGATCGATCACAAGCACTGGCAGATCGACGGCGCGCCCTGGGAGTACGGCATCGAGCTGCTGCAGGAGGAGCCCGACCGGATCGCCAACGAGCTCGAGATGGCGGTGCGGCGCTACCCGGTGCTGGAACACACCGGGGTCAGGAACTGGGTGAACGGCGCCTTCACCTTCTCTCCGGACGGCAACCCGCTGGTGGGCCCGGTCCCCGGCAAGCGCAACTATTGGCTGGCCTGCGGGGTCATGGCCGGGTTCCTGCAGGGCGGCGGCGTGGGCAAGACCCTGGCGGAGTGGATGA
>JBEPXV010000423.1:0-2760 GCA_041641695.1 Gammaproteobacteria bacterium
AGCAGGGCCTCGGCCTTGCGCGCGGGAAATACGACCGGTCTGTCGGTCCGCGTCAGTACTTCCAGACCCCCGAGAAGCGAAACCTGAAAAGCACGGCTGGCGTCCTGATCGGTCATACGGCGGGCTGTTTCACGGTGTGATCACGCTTGCATCACGGTACCACGCTACGCTCGCGAGCGGCTAGTCGGATGGCGTGTCCATCCGGATCACTTTTCCCTACAATCGATGAGGTGGACTAATGAGATACACCAGAAACCTGCTCAACACCATGGTGCTCGCCCTGCTGGTGCCGCCGGCGGCGGGCGCCATGGCGGCAACGGACAAACAGGAGGCGCTCGACGCGGGCGCCAGACAGCTCACGTCGGAGCAAATCGCTGATCGCATCGTCGACAAGACGGTCACCGCCAGACTCGGCGACAAGCGTTTCATGTTCCATTACAGCAAAGACAACGTCCTCACCGGCGAAATGATCGGCGGAGACTGGTCCGACACCGGCTACTACGGGATCGCGGATAATGACCGGGTCTGCCTGTCGATGTCCAACGACGAAGGCCGGCTGCGCTGCCTGAGCCTGCTCGAGGTCGACGGCCGGTTGGTCAAGTACAACTCGGCCGGGGAGAAGACCTTCGAGCTGCTGGAATTTCAGGATGGCAACCGGCTTTAGCAGGAAACACGGCGGCCCGGGGCCGGGCCTGCCGGCCGCGCCGACCTCCGGAGGCAGGCGCCGGCTGGCAGGCGCCGGCCTGTCGCTCGGATTGCTCGTGGCAATCGTGGTGGCCGGCCACCTCGCAAGGAACTGGCTCGGTGTACAGATCGATGACTCGCTGACAGCGGTCGACAACGACTGGCTCGGCCGCCTGGCCGTGATGGCTCTGGGCGCGTACATACTGGTCATGGCGGCGCCGTTCGTGCCCGGTATCGAGATCGGCCTGGGACTGTTGATGGTATTCGGTGCGAAGATCGCCCCGGTTGTCTACTTGTGCACGGTTGCGTCACTCTGCCTGAGCTTTACCATCGGCAGATTCATCCCTGATAGTGCCCTGGCGGCGGCACTCAATGGCCTGGGCCTGCACGGGGCAGGCCGGCTGATGGCGCGATTCGAACACCTTGACGCCAGGGCGCGATGGCGCGTGCTGCTCACCAACGCTCCCCGGTGGCTGCACCCTTTGTTGTCCCGTTATCGCTACCTGGTCATACTGGTGGTGTTCAATCTTCCCGGGAATATTGTGGTGGGCGGTGGCGGCGGCATTGCCATGATGATGGGAATGAGCCGCCTGTTCCCGGCACCGGTGTTCATTCCTCTGATCGCCCTGGCCGTGCTGCCGGTGCCGCTGGCCTGCCTGTTGCTCGGCTTTCCGGCCGGCTGACGCCCGATCCCCGCGATACGTCGTGCTGCCGCAGCCGGCTCACCTGCGACCCCACGGCGTACACCGCGAAAGCAGTGACGATTCCGGGCAGTGCGTCGAACACATACTGGTGGTAGCCCATGAAGCGCCACCACGAGGCCGCGCCCACGGCGACTACGATCATTGCCAGGGCCGTGCTCTGGTGGATTCGCCAGCCCATCGCGGCAATGAACAGGAGCGGCGCGAAACCCGCCGCCATGACAGCGCTGGCGTAGGTGACCAGGTCGAAGATGCTCCCGGTCTTCCCGAGCGCCAGCAGCATGGCCAGCAGCGTGGTGGCCAGGGTGCCCGCTTTCATGAACCCGTAGGAATTGGCGAAGGCGGGAAGCACGTCCCGGGACAGGCTCGCGGAGCTGCTCAACACAAGCGAGTCCGCCGTGGAGATGGCGCCGGCGAATATCCCCGCCAGGACAACCCCGACCAGGATGCTCGGCAGCAGCTCGAGCGCCGTGGCCGGCAGAGCCAACTCCGGATCCAGGGCCATGATATCCGGCACAAGGACGCGGGCACTCAGCGCCACCAGGAATATCATTACCTGCAGCACTGTGAAGGTCGCTTCGTACCAGACGATTGCCCTGACGGTATCGCGGGGCTCTTTCAGGGTCATGAACCGGATCATGACGTGAGGAAATCCCAGGAACCCGATACCGATGGCCAGTGTTCCCAGCAGGAACAGCCATGGACCGAAGGGATTTTCGGCCGGCAGCACGGCGACCAGGGCCGGATCTGTCCGGATCAGGGCTTCGTGCAGCCCGGTCAGGCCGCCAACCCGTTCGAGTGAGACGGCGGCCAGAATCCCCAGGGCCAGCAACATAACCAGTGTCTGCGCAACATCGGTCGATATGGAGGCGCGTATGCCGCCCGCCCAGGCGTACGCGATTACAATGACCGCCCCGAGGACCACCCCGGCATCGTAATTCCAGTCCATCAGAACATGCAGGACCTTGCCGCCGGCGGCCAGTTGTGCCGTGGCATAGGTGACGGCGATCGCCACGACGAGCAGCCCCGTGAATCTGCCGAAAAACCTGGTGCGTCCGTCCATCCGCGCGGACAGGTATTCGGGGTAGGAAGCGGCGCCGCTGCGTTGTCCCCGGGTCCGAAGGCGGCGCGACGCGAGCGCAAAGCCCGCCAGCGACCCGAAGATCATCCCGAGTGAGAACCAGCCCCCCGAATAGCCGTTCAGGTAGATAAACGCGACCAGCCCGGTGAATGCGAACCCGCTTACCGTCGAGGCCATTCCGGACACGCCCACGAACATCGGGCTCACCTGGCGACTGGCGAGCAGGTAATCCTCGGCAGAATGCCGGCTGGCACGCGCAGATGCCGCCCCCACCAGCAGAAAAACAGCCACAAA
>JBEPXV010000424.1:0-2757 GCA_041641695.1 Gammaproteobacteria bacterium
CTGTCGTCGGCGGTATCAAAGCGCCGCGTGCCGTACCGGTGGGCCAGGGAGTTGATGGTATAGGTCGCGTGATACAGCACCGTCGTCGAAACAAAAAAGCCCCACACCAGGAACTGCTCGCCGTCCGTGCCCCAGGATGCGCCCAGCCACTCCCCCAGCCCGTAGCACAACACCCCGTAGAGGACGAACGGCAGCCAGTCGAAACGCTCCAGCATCACCAGCTCCGGATAGCGCAGCCAGTCCTTGACGTACCGCCGGGGCGCCGAGAAGCTGGAGCGGGTGAGAAACCACAGCGTATGGGCGTGCAGGATTCCCTTCTGGGCGGGGGAATGCGGATCCCCGGGCGTGTCGGCCTGCCCGTGGTGCAGCCGGTGATGGGCGGCCCACCACAACGGCCCGCGTTGCCCGGCGGTGCACCCCAGGACCGCGAACAGGAACTGCATGGGCCGCGACGCGGTGTAGGCGCGGTGCGAAAAATAACGATGATAGAAAGCGGTCACGAAGAACATCCTGATCCAGTACGCGGCCAGCGCGAATACCACGGCCGCCGCCGAAGCGCCCGTCCAGAACACACCGAGACAGGCCAGGTGGAAGAGCCAGAATGGAACGGCGCGCAGCCAGTCGACGGCGTCGACGCGGCCCGTCGGGGCCTGACTGTAGCGGTCGTCATTGCTGAGCCAGGCCCACAGGCGGCCCGAGCCCCGCAGCGTCGCCGGCTGTAGGTTCGCATTGCTCATGGGCCTATTCTGCGTAGTGGAACGTGAACGGCAGGTCGCGGCGGCGTGAAGACGGAGTGAAGGAAACGCCGCCCCCGGATCCGGCCCTCATTCAAGCTGGCCGGAGGGAAACTGCACCGTCACGGTGGTGCCGACCTGGGGCTGACTGTCTATTTCAACGGTCCAGCCGAATCTCGAGGACAGACTCTTTACGATGGTCAGGCCCACGCCGTGCCCGCCGCGCCTGGAATCGCCGGACCGGTAGAACGGCTTGAAGACCTGCTGTATCTCCTGCTCGGGCATGCCGACGCCGCTGTCGGCAATCCGCACCCGGTCCGCGTCCACGGTAATCTCCACCTCCCCCTGGTCTGTGTATGACAGCGCGTTGCGCAGCAGATTGCCGAAAATGACGGACAGGACCCGTTCGGATGCGATCACTCGCAGCTCAGCCTGCTCCGTGAGGTTTACACGGATCCTGTCGTTGCCCAGCAGCTCCGCCGCGCGGCTCATTTCATCCCGCAGCAGCGCGTTTACATTGACCGGGTCGCGGGACAGCGCCTGCTCGGACTCCCGGGCCAGCAGCAGGAATGCCTCCACCAGCTCCTCCATGTCCTTCGCCGAACGCTGAATCCTGAGCACCGAGGTCCGGGCGGGAGCGGACAGCTCCTGCTCGGACAACAGCATGTCCGCGGCGATGCGGATCACGGTGAGGGGGCTGCGCAGCTCGTGACTGGCGTCGCGGGTGAAGTTGCGTTCCCGTTCCACGAAAGCGCTTATGCGTTCGGCGAAGCGGGCCAGCGCGTCCGCCAGGGTGGCGACCTCGTGATCGGCGTCCCGGGTGAACTCGGCAGCCTGGAAAGCATCCTTGTCCGGGTGTTCCGGGTCCAGCGTCTGAACCGTACGGGCCAGGGCGATGACCGGCGACACCGCGCGCCGGGACTGGCGATAGGAAAGCCAGGCCGACAGGTACAGCACCACCAGTACCCCCGCCAGTGGCACCAGCCCGAACACGAATGCCAGGTGGCCAACGTTCTCGCCGTCGAACAGCAAATACAGCCGCTGCCCGGGATTACCGGACACATGCACCAGGGAAAAGCCCGACCCGGTACCGAGCTCGTGAAAACCGGCGCCGAAATCGCGGTAGGCTCCGGGGACCGGTGCGGCGGGATCGTTCTCGAGGTAGCCGGTGAGGTTGCGTGTATCCGGCAGCGGGAAATCCGGGTCAAGATTCCGGTGTTCCCAGAAATAGGCGGCTTCGTCCCGCAGCGCCTCCTTGATTAACACTTCCTCCAGAACGAACGCCGCGGCCCACACACTCAGAACCGCCACCACGCCGATGATCACGGCCTGGAACAGGAACGCTTTTCCCAGGGTATGACCGAGCCCCACTTTACTCATTGTGGTCGGCGATCCGGAACCCGGCGCCCTGTACGGTACGGATCAGCGGTCGGTCGAAGGGCTTGTCGACCTCCTTGCGCAGATTGTAGAGGTGGCTGCGCAGGGTATCGCTGTCGGGAAGGATATCACCCCAGACTTCGCGTTCGATCTCACGCCGGCTTACGACCCGCGGCGCCCCGCGCATCAACACGGTCAGTATTTTCAGGCCGATGGGCGACAGTTGGAGCTCTTTGCCTCCCCGGGTGACGCGCAGTGTCCCGGTATCCAGCACCAGGTCGCCCACCCTGTAGGTCTCGGGACTCACGTTGCCGCGGCGGCGGCGGATCAGTGCTTTGATGCGGGCTTCCAGCTCCCGGATCTCGAACGGCTTGATCAAATAGTCGTCCGCCCCCACTTCGAGGCCGGCTACCTTGTCCTCCAGGGTGTCGCGGGCGGTGAGCATCAATATCGGGGTGGAGCGCCGGCCTTCCCGCCTGAGCTTCTCGCACAGTTCCAGCCCGTCCAGGCCGGGCAGCATCAGATCGAGGATGATGACATCGAACTCCTGGGTCACGCCGAGATGCAGCCCGGTGATACCGTCGGCCGCGTAGTCGACGGTGTAGCCGCGGTTCTCAAAATAGGCGAACACCATCTCGGCGATATC
>JBEPXV010000425.1:0-2756 GCA_041641695.1 Gammaproteobacteria bacterium
CCACCCCCAGCTCAGACAACAGCGCGAGCTTGTCCCGCAGCGGCGTCAACCGCGCCGGGGCGGCGTCGCCCCGGAAGTACTCCTGGGGCTGGGGCTCGAAAACCACCACCATGGACGGCCGGCCGAGCTCCGCGCTGCGGCGCTTCAGCTGCGCAATGACGGCGCGATGGCCCAGGTGAACGCCGTCGAAGTTGCCGATCGTCGCCACGCAGCCCCGGTGCCGCCGGTCAATGTTCAACCGCCCGCGAATGAAATCCACGATTCAACCCGTATACAGATGAGAATTCGCCGCCGCAAAGCAAACCGGGCATTCTATACAAGTGTGATGCGGGACACCAAGAAGCGAGTGCCGGAAACCCGGCCGGACCGCCTCCGTGTCAGGCCCAGTCAGGATCGAGCTCTTCGATGGCCTCGGCAAGCGGACGCCTGCCGGCAATGCCCTCGTCATAACCGTGGTAATGGGCGATGCGGAGCTCGGGATACTTCCAGCACAGGTAGCCGTCGCCGGTATCGAAATCCACCAGCCACAGACCTTTAACCACCACCCCGAGCCGCTCCAGCTTGCTGACCCAGCGCTTGATGACTTCCTCGTACTCGCGCTGCACGGCGGGCGTTCGGGGGTCGGTGGCAAGCATGTTGTTCAGGCGCTGCTTGACCGGATCGAGCTCCCCGGCCGAGTGCTCGGTGATGTTGCGAACCAGCGGCAGCAGCGCCTCGGCGTCGGCGAGCGTGAAGACCCGCGGCTCTCCGGCCGCGCCGATCTGGTGGATCTGTGCCGCACTGGCGCTGTTCATTGGTCGAAATTGGCTCGTTTCAGAATCAGTTGACTGGGGCGTATGCCAAAGACAAGTATAACCAAAAAGTAAACCGCCGCACCGGCCAATACCCAGACCGCCAGCACCAGGGCGCGGTCGAGCAGTCCCATCGACATCCATTCGTCGGCCGGGCCCACCCCCCACAGCAGCACCGCCGACATCGCCACGGCCGCTGCCGCCACTTTCCCCAGGAATTTCGGCCAGCCCGGCTGCGGCGTGAAAATACCCCCCCGCATCAGCAGGAGCAGCAGCAGCGACGCATTGACCCAGGCCGCCAGGGACGTGGCCAGCGCCAGCCCGGTGTGCTTCAGCGGTGAGACCAGCAGCAGGCTGAGTATGATGTTGACCACCATGGAGGTCGCGGCGATCTTCACGGGGGTCTTCATATCCTGGCGCGCGAAGAACCCCGGCGCCAGCACTTTCACCATCACGAAGCCCGCGAGCCCCACCGCGTAGGCGGTCAGGCTGAGCGTCATCATGCGGATATCGTCCGGCGTGGTGCTGCCGTGCAGGAACAGCGTGGTCAGGATCGGCCCGGCCAGTACAATCATGCCCACCATCGCCGGCACCGAGATCAGGCACACCCAGCGCAGCGACCAGTCCAGCAGCTCGGAGAACGCTTCCTCCCGCTGGTTGGCGTACAGCTTCGACAGGCTGGGCAGCATCACCGTGGCCAGGGCGATGCCGAACACCCCGAGCGGGAACTCCATCACCCGGTCGGAGTAGTACAGCCAGGACACGCTGCCGGTCACCAGGAACGACGCCAGCAGGGTACCGATCAGAATATTGATCTGCGCCACCGACACCCCGAAGATCGCCGGCAGCATCAGCCGGAACACCCGCCGCACGCCGGGGTCCCGCGGATTCGGGCGCGGCACCGGCAGCACGTTCTCCTGGCGCAGGAACGGAGCCTGGAAGGCGAGCTGCAGCACGCCGGCCACCAGGACCCCCAGAGAGACCGCTATCGCCTCGTTGGGGGTGAAGGGGACCAGCCACAGGGCCGCCGCGATCATGCACAGGTTGAGCAGCACGGGCGTCACCGCGGGCGGTCCGAAGCGACCGCAGGTGTTCAGGAGCCCCTGGGCCATGGCCACCAGGGAGATGAACAGCAGGTAGGGAAAGGTCAGGCGCAGCGCGTCGACGGTGACCGCGAACTTGTCCGGCTGGTCGAGATAGCCCGGGGCGATCACCATCACGATGCCCGGCGCCGCCAGAATGCCCAGCAGGGACAACACCACCAGTATGGCCGCCAGCATGCCCGCCATGTGGTCGATGAACGCCCGGACCTCCTCGGCGCTCTTGCGCTCGTGGTACTCGGAATAGACCGGGATGAACGACTGGGAAAACGCCCCTTCCCCGAATATCCGGCGAAAGAAATTCGGGATCCGGAAGGCGACGAAGAAGGCATCGGCGATCAGGCCGCTGCCCATGATATTGGCGAAGACGATGTCCCGCGCCAGCCCGCTGATCCGCGAGATCAGGGTCATCACACCGACGAGGAGCGTGGATTTCAAAAGCTTGCGGGACATGATCCTGCTGCCGGGGGCGTTTTGGAAGGCGGTATTGTGTCAGATCAGCGCACCCGCAGCGCACTGGCGGTGCCGGAATGATTGCCAACTTAGGGCGCGGGGCTGTACCGATTCCGGCATCCGTCCGCCGGGGGTCGTGAAATCCAATGTCGACGGCTGCAGGGCTGCCAACCCGGTCCGTACACACAAGAACGCCCGGCTGGAACCGGGCGCTGGGGGGGATCGAACCGGATATACGGGGGTCAGCTCACGCTGATACGGCGGACCCTTTCGTTCAAACGGCTCTTCAGGCGCGCCGCGCGATTGCGATGATGATGGCCGCGCCGCACGGCCTTGTCGATCAGGGACGTCGCGCGCCGGTAAGCCTCGCGGGCCCCCTCGGTGTTGTTCTCGTGGACCTGCTTGAGCACGT
>JBEPXV010000426.1:0-2750 GCA_041641695.1 Gammaproteobacteria bacterium
CGGTCTCCGCCACCTGCGCCAGCGACTCGCGCACCGTCGCAGGCTCACCGATCTCCGGCAGGAACGGGTTGCGGCTCTGCTTGCAGGCCTCGATAGCGATGCGCCGCCAGCGCTCCAACGATGCCCGCCGGGGCTTGACCGTGCTGCGCTCGCAGTGGAGCGGCACGATCGCCGCGACGCCGATCTGGCTCAGCATGTCGATCAGGGTCCTGAAGCGCTCGCCCTTGGGCACGGCGCTGGCGACGACCACGGACGGGCTGGGCGGCGGCAGGGGGCGTCGTTCCTGAACAATGAACACGAGGCTGCCACGGGCCACGCTTTCCACCTTCCCCGAAGCGCGGGTGCCGCGGCCGTCGATGAGACCGATGGCGTCGCCCACCCGGATGCGACGCGAAGCGCCGGCATGGCGTGCCTCCTCCTCCGCCAGGCGCTGCGTTTCGCCTTCCGCCGGCAGGTCGGGGCAATAGAAGCACGGACCGGTGCTCATTTGAAATACACGTCGTAGCACACCAGCTTGCCCGCGTGCGTCTGCGCGGGCTCGCCGAAGGCCGGCGCGCCGTGATCGGGACGCTTCACCACCACCCGTCTGGCCGCGGCGGTCATGGCGGCCTCGAACAGCCGGTCCCGGTCCGGGTCGTCCCCGGCCAGCTCACGGAGCAGCCGCAGCCGCCGCCGGGCGAGGGTCGCGGATCTGCGTTTCGGCGGGAACATGGGATCGAGATACACGCAGTCCCAGGCATCCGGGTGCGCCGGGAGATACTCAATCGCGTCATGCTCCACGACTTCCGGTACGGGACGGGCGGGGTGATGACTCGATGCGCGCATGGCAGCGTTGCGCAGCAGCGCCGCCATGAGCGGGTTGCGCTCCACCACGGTCACGCCATAACCCATGGCGCGCAGCCGTCGGGCATCGGCCCCCCAGCCACCGGTCGCATCCACTACGGTCCGCGTCCGGCGTCCCACGGCCTGGCCCAGGGGCTGCTTCTTGGACGGGTCTTCCGGGGTATCGAAGTCGATGGACAGGGGGTTCAGCCCGCGCCCGCGGCTGTCACGCAGCGACAGCACGCCCTGCTCCATCACCAGCACCAGATCCGCGCTGGCCGGCTCCTCGATGCCGGCACAGGGGATATCCAGCGCGGCCGCCCATGCGCGGGCCGCCGGCGCATCCTGGGGGGAAGCGTATGCCATGGTCACGGCCGGGCCGTCCCGGCTCAGTCGTCGTCGGACAGAAGGTGACACGAGGCGTGGTGCGACGGTCCGACCCGGGTCCGCCCGGGGTAACGCTCCCGGCACACGTCCATGGCCTCCGGGCAGCGGGGATGAAAATGGCAGCCCCGGGGCGGGTCCGACGGCGAGGGCATGTCCCCCTGCAGGTGGATGGCGCTGCGCTTCTCTTCACCCTCGATGGTCGGCACCGCGGACAACAGGGCCTTGGTGTACGGGTGGCTCGGCCTCGTGAGCACCGTCTCCACCGGACCGTGCTCCACGATGCGGCCGAGGTACATGACCGCCACCTCGTGGGCCAGATACGCCACAACAGACATGTTGTGCGTGATGAACAGATACGACAGCCCGAGCTTGTCCTGGAGGTCGCGGAGCAGGTTGAGGATCTGCGCCTGCACCGACACGTCCAGCGCGCTGGTGGGCTCGTCGCAGATGATCAGCCGCGGGTCCACCGCCAGGGCCCTGGCGATGCAGATGCGCTGGCGCTGGCCCCCGGAAAACTCGTGGGGATAGCGCTCAGCGCTGTCGGCCTCCAGTCCCACCAGACCCAGCAGCTCGGCGACGCGATCCCGGCGTCCGCCCGCCCCGGCGATACGCTGCGCCCGCAGCCCCTCGGCAACGATATCCCCCACCATCATGCGCGGGTTCATGGACGCGTACGGGTCCTGGAATATGATCTGGAACTCGGTGCGGCGCAGGCGCAGCCGTGAAGGCGACATCGCCGACAGCTCCTCGCCCTGGAAGCGGACGCTGCCGGCGGTGGGTCTGACGAGCTGCAGGATCCCCTTGCCGACGGTGGTCTTGCCGCAGCCCGATTCGCCCACCAGTGCCACGGTCCGCCCGGTCGGTATGGACAGGTCGACGCCGTCCACGGCATAGACGTGGCCGACGGTGCGCTTGAACACCCCCGCCTTGATCGGGAAATGAACCTTAAGATCCGAGACCTCCAGCAGCTCCCCCGGCTCGCCCCGCGCGGCCCCGGAAGCGGGCGCCACCGAGTCCGCGGGCCTGACCTTGTCCGGTACATGATCGGACGAGTACAGATGACAGGCCACCCGACCGCCCTCCACGCGGATCATGGCGGGGTCCTTCTCCCGGCAGATGTCCATGACGTGGTCGCAGCGCGACGCGAACCGGCAGCCCTTGAACTCCGTTCGCAGCGACGGCACGACGCCGCGGATGACGTACAGCGACTGGTCGCGCTTGTTCATGGAGGGCAGCGAATCGAACAACTTGCGGCTGTAAGGATGCTTGGGGTCCGAGAAGAACGAGTGCCGGTCGGCGTGCTCGATGATCTGCCCCGCGTACATCACGGCAACCCGGTCCGCCATCTCCGAGACCACCCCCAGGTCGTGGGTGATCAACAGCACCGCCATACCCCTTTCCTTCTGCAGCCGGTGGATGACGTCCAGCACCTGCGCCTGGATGGTCACGTCCAGCGCAGTGGTGGGCTCGTCGGCGATCAGCAGCTCCGGCTCGTTGGCGAGCGCGATGGCGATCATGACCCGCTGCTTCATGCCGCCGGA
>JBEPXV010000427.1:0-2743 GCA_041641695.1 Gammaproteobacteria bacterium
CCCGCTCGTCAAGCCCGAAAGCCGCGAGCACCGCCGCCCAGTCGTAGGTTCTGAGGAACTCGGGCCGCTTCTGGGACATGATTATTCTGTTCCGGCCGTTGGACTCCCGGCCCACGTCGACGGTGACTACGCCCGCCTGAAGCTCCAGGCTGACGGACAGGTCTCCCTCTGCCGTCAGCCGCCCTTCCCCCAGGAGAGTGTGGATCGTCGCCACCGTCGGATGGCCCGCCAGCGGGATCTCCGCGGACGGCGTGAAGTAGCGGGCGCGCACGTCGGCCTTGTCGGAGCGCAGCACGAAAGCCGTTTCCGACAGGTTCATCTCGCGGGCGATCGCCTGCATGGCCGATTCACTCAACTCGTCGGCATCCAGCACCACGGCGCAGGGGTTGCCACCGTAAGCCTCGGTGGTGAATGCGTCGACCTGGACGATCGGGTGTCGAGCTCGGTTGCCTGGTAATCCCATGAATTTTTCGCCTTAATTGAAGTGATGACACGC
Organism: Gammaproteobacteria bacterium; assembly: GCA_041641695.1. GTDB lineage: Bacteria > Pseudomonadota > Gammaproteobacteria > Arenicellales > JAANXG01 > JAANXG01. The sequence goes on from JBEPXV010000427.1 coordinate 497, forward strand.
CCTATCGCATGCGCCGCCCCAGGTCCTTCATGGTCTCGAGCCAGCGGCCGCGCTTTTCCTTGGAGGCCGCCTCCACCAGGCCGAACAGCGTTTCCCTGACCGGCTTGATGCCGCAGAACTTCAGTATGTTGCGTTCCAGGCTCTTCAGGCTGTGGGCGCGGAAGTACCAGCGGTACACGAACGCCGGCATGCCCATGGTCACGACGACCCGCGCCGACTTTCCTTTCAGCTTTCCGGACCGCATGGTCTTGGTGCCCTCGCCGCCGAAGGCAAAGCCGGGGCGAAACAACTGCTCCAGCAGCGCCTTGAGCATGGCCGGCATGGTGCCGAGCCACAGGGGATAAATCAGCACCACGTGATTCGCCTCCTCGATAGCCTGCTGGACACGCTGAACGGCGCGGCCGGGCTGCTGGTTGTTGAATTCATCCGCGGATCTCAGCAACGGAACCTCGAGCTCCGCCACCCTGACGACTTCCACGCCGTGCCCCGCTGATTCCGCGCCCCGCGCGTAGGCATCGGCGAGGGCGTGGCACAGCCTCCCCGGCTCCGGGTCGGGATGCCCGTCAATGACGACGATTCGTCCTTTCATTCATGCTTCCCCGGGTCTCCTGCACGCCGCGGCCACGGGGAAAAGGGAAACGGCAACCGCTCGCTGTTGAACGTCTCGAACAACAGAATCTCGTATATGTAGGCACTCAGGTCCCGGCCGAGCTCCAGCACCCGGGCGTTCTTCGCGCCGGTAATCAGAACGCAGAAAAACTGAAACACCGCCACGACAACCACCACGATCTCCGTGATGCTGTAAATGATGGCGAAAAGCACCATGAAAACCGCTCGTTTCCAGATCGAGCGGCTGTCGGACTCCCCACCGGATTCATCATTCATCATTACTGCAGCCTCGTTGCACAAAGGTTCACCGCCGACGGTTGCCGGATCGGTGTCGCCGGACGGGCATGGGCTCCTGTTGGCGGAGCGGAAATCCGTCTCCGCCGCCGGCGCACACTGGCTCGCCGGGATGCAGCCCGGTCTACCTCCCCAGCCAGACCGAGCCCAGCCTGAAGGTCAGGAACAGCGCCGCCAGCGTGGAGGCCCCGAACAGGATCGCCAGGAACCAGAACCAGGCCCGGGCAAAGCCGCGCCGGATACGGACAAATACGCCCTGGGCTCGATCCGCCTTCTCCGGAACGCTCTGGAACGTATCGATGAATCCATAGGCGCTCAGGCACCAGATGAACCCGACGATGGCGGGTACCAGCAACCGGTCGCCGCCCCCGGAAGCCGGGGCCGCGAAGAGGATCATCACCAGGCCCGCCAGGCACACCAGCCCGAGCACTACCGCGGCGTAGCGCAGGGGCCGGATCCGGACGGCGATTCGCCGCAGGGTATCGATCATTGACGGCTTGTCGGATGATGCATCGGCGCGGCACCCGCTTCCCGGGCGCGGCATCGGAAGCATTGCGTATCACCCGGCAAAATGCCAGCAAACGCCCACCGGGTCAATTGAGCCGTCCGGAATCCAGAGCTGCTCATGACAGGTATTCGTCCAGCTTGTCCAGGACTTCGCGCGCCCGCCTGCGATCCTCGGACGGCACGTTCTCGAACAGTTTTTCTGTCGCACTCCGGTCCCGTTCGAGCACCGTCTTGAAAACGCTCCGCCCCCGGTCCGTCAGCGTCATCAACGGCGAGCGCTTGTGCCCGGGGTTCTCCAGCCCCGCGGCCAGGCCCTTGTCGACCAGCGAATTGACCGTGACCTGAATGTGCTGCCGCGACACCCGATGACGCCGGGCAATCTCCGGCACCGAAAGATGCGCTTCGGGATACAGGTGCTCCATCACCGCACGTTCGGCCGCGGACACCCCCAGACCTTCCAGATGATCGCCCGCATTGTGACCCATCACCCGGCAGAGCCGCCGAATGATTCGCGTGAGTCGGTACGCGTCGCTATGGATCTCGTCAGACATTCCAGCGCCCCTTGGTTGACGATGGCATTGTTGTGCCCAACCCTGCCTTTCGGCACTCGATCCGCGTGCCGCCTCCCCGCCCGCTCAGCGCCGCCACGCAACGGTACACCAGCGCCCGCCGGGTGCCGCGGCGCCGGCCGCGCGGCGCGACGATGACAGGCTGCAGGGCGAATACTTATCACAACGCATTCCCGCCGGCGACCCCGGGAACCGAGCCCATTCCGGTCGCCGGGATGGTGAACAACGGAAGAATCCGGCCCCGTATACTCCCCGACTCCCGGCTGCC
>JBEPXV010000428.1:0-2740 GCA_041641695.1 Gammaproteobacteria bacterium
AAATTTTCCATCCTTAGGTGCGTGGACGGTGCATCCCTGCACCACTTCTCGCGCCCAGCCCCGCAGGGGCGAGGCGCAGGGAGGCGCCGAGCAAAGTAGGACACCGCCAGGCTGTTAATATGAAGCCCCGGTCGCGAAAGCGGCCGGGGTTTTGTTTTGGGCACGATGGTGTCCTGAGAACCCCGATTGCTGATGCAGTCGGGGTTTTTATTTTGGGCAACTGCGCTACCTGGATTCTATTCACGGGGCACAGAATTTCGTATCGTGAAGCCGTCTCTACTACCCAAAACTGACCCGAGTCCTTAGGATTGATCGCTCATTCCCAGCCTCATTCCAGTACCAAGATGGATTACGCCGAAGTTTCCGATCTGCAGGTTGCCGCCAACATCAAGGATCTGGTCAACAACGATATTCTCCCAGGCACGGGTGTATCCCCGGAGCAGTTCTGGGACTCCCTGGCAAGCATCATCGAGACATTTGCTCCTGACAATCAGAGACTGCTCGCGGAGCGGGATCGTATTCAAAAGGAGATCGATGAGTGGACGGTCGGCAACGAAGCACGGTTGCTGGATACCTCTGGTCAGAAGGCCTTCCTGGAGTCGATCGGTTATATCGTCGAGGAGGGTGGTCCGTTCCAGGTGGATGTACGGAACGTGGACGACGAGATCGCCGCTGTTGCCGGCCCGCAGTTGGTGGTCCCCGTGCAGATCGCCCGGTATGCGCTCAACGCCGCCAACGCCCGCTGGGGCAGCCTTTATGACGCGGTCTATGGCACGGACATCCTGGGACCGCTGGATCCCGAGATGAAGGAATACGACCCCGCGCGGGGCGCGCAGGTCGTGGCCTACGTCAAAGCGTTTCTGGACCGGGTCGTGCCGCTGGCCCGGGGGAGTCATGCACAAGTAACCAGAGTTGAATTGGTGGATGACGACGGGCGCCGGAGCCTGCAGGTCACTCTGGATGACGGCACCACGACCCGGCTGGCCGACGCGAGCCAGTTTACCGGTTACCGGCTGCAAGGCGATGCCCCGGCGGAAATAATATTGCAAAACAACGGCCTGCACATTCGCGTCCTGATCGATCCGGAAAGCCCGATAGGGCAAGCGGACCCCGCCGGCATCAAGGACGTGATCCTGGAGTCCGCGCTGACCACCATCCAGGACTTCGAGGACTCAGTGGCCGCCGTGGATGCAAGGGACAAGGAGCTGGTTTACAGGAACTGGCTGGGCCTGATGAACGGCGGGCTGGAAGCGGAAATCGAAAAACAGGGGCGCACCCGGACCCGGAGATTGAATCCGGACATCGAGTATTTCACGCCCTCCCGAGAACGAGCCAGCCTCCACGGCCGGAGTGTACTGTTCGTACGAACCGTCGGGATACACATGTATACGGACTGTGTCCTGGACCGCGACGGAAACCAGACGCCGGAAGGTTTTCTGGACACGATGGTGTCCTGCCTGGCGGCCAGGCACGATCTGCTCGGCACCGGTAAGCTCGCCAACAGCCGCTATGGGAGCATCTACGTCGTCAAGCCCAAGCTACACGGTCCGGAGGAGGTCAGCTTTACGGTGGCGCTTTTCGAGGCGGTCGAGAAAGCACTGCAGCTGGATCCCGGCACGATAAAAATCGGCATCATGGACGAGGAACGCCGCACCACCGTCAATCTCAAGGAATGCATCCGCGCCGCCAGAAGCCGCGTCGTGTTCATCAATACCGGTTTCCTGGACAGGACCGGGGATGAGATTCATACCGTCATGAAAGCCGGCGCCGTCGTTCCCAAGCCGGAGATCAAGGATGCTGCATGGATCGCCGCATACGAGAACTGGAACGTCGACATCGGCATCGAGACCGGTCTGCCGGGCCATGGCCAGATTGGCAAGGGAATGTGGCCCATGCCGGACTCCATGAAAGCCATGGTGGAGACCAAGTCCGCGCACCCGGAAGCCGGCGCCAGCACCGCCTGGGTGCCGTCTCCAACGGCGGCGACCCTGCACGCCATGCACTACCATGAAGTGGCGGTCGCCGACAGGCAGCGCCAGCTGGCATCGAGGCCCCGCGCAGATATCCACGACCTTCTGACGCCGCCGCTGCTGGGTGACCGCAAGCTGGATGCCTCCGAAATCAAGAAGGAACTGGACAACAATGCCCAGGGCATACTCGGGTACGTTGTGCGCTGGGTTGGACAGGGAATCGGCTGCTCAAAGGTTCCGGACATCAACGATGTCAACCTGATGGAAGACCGCGCCACCCTGCGCATCTCCAGCCAGCACATTGCCAATTGGCTGGAGCACGGGATTGTGACCCGCGATCAGGTCGTGGACACCATGAAACGCATGGCGGAGATCGTCGACCAGCAGAATGCCGGAGACCCGGCTTATCAGGCCATGGCACCGGACTTCGACAACAGCATCGAGTTCAAAGCCGCCCTGGACCTCGTGTTCCACGGGGCAACGGAGCCGAACGGCTACACGGAACGTGTCCTGCACGCCAGACGTCTTGAGAAGAAGCAACAGGCCGGCCAGGCGAGCGCCTGAACCGGCTTGCGGTCGCAGGCGTGGAGATATTCCTGATCTGCCGACGCCGCCCGGCCGGTCGATTACAACGTCCTTTGCAGGTGCTTGTAGATCCTCGCACGCAGGAAGTTGAAGCCCAGCGGCGTCATGGCCAGGAACGATCCCCGGTGGGAGTAGTTCAGGGAAATTCGCTCCGGTCGCCCCAACGCCTCCCACCAGGCCTCCCG
>JBEPXV010000429.1:0-2737 GCA_041641695.1 Gammaproteobacteria bacterium
GACTGCCGTTCTCGCTCATCAACCGGGTGATGAACAAAAAACGAATCTCGGAGGTCATCAACAGCTGCTACCGGCGGGTCGGTCTCAAGGAGACCGTGATTTTCGCGGACCAGCTGATGTACACCGGTTTCCACTATGCCGCCAAGGCGGGCATCTCAATCGGTGTCGACGACATGGTGATACCGGAAGACAAGGAGCGGATCCTCGGCGAGGCCGAGCGGGAAGTGAAGAGCATCCAGAATCAATACACCTCCGGCCTGCTGACGGACGGCGAGCGCTACAACAAGGTGGTGGACATCTGGACCCAGACCAGCGAGCAGGTGGCCAAGTCCATGATGGACAAGCTCGGCACGGACACCGTTACGGATGCCGAGGGCAACGAAGTCGACCAGGAGTCGTTCAACTCCATCTACATGATGGCGGACTCCGGCGCCCGGGGCAGCCACGCCCAGATCCGCCAGCTCGCCGGAATGCGCGGCCTGATGGCCAAGCCGGACGGCTCCATTATCGAGACGCCGATCACGGCCAATTTCCGGGAAGGCCTGAACGTGCTGCAGTACTTTATCTCCACCCACGGCGCCCGCAAGGGCCTGGCCGACACGGCACTCAAGACCGCCAACTCCGGCTACCTGACGCGCCGCCTGGTGGATGTCTGCCAGGACCTCGTTGTGACCGAGGTCGACTGCGGCACCACCGAGGGGGTCATCAGGCAGGCCCTGGTACAGGGCGGCGAGGTGGTGATTCCGCTGCGCGACCGTATCCTGGGGCGTACGGTCATTGGCGACGTCGTGGAGCCTACCGACAACACGGTGCTGGTGAAGGACGGCGAGATCGTCGACGAGCGGATTGTCGAGGAGATCGAGAGCCACAACGTCGACCAGATCAAGGTCCGGTCGCCGGTCACCTGCGCCACCCGCTACGGCATCTGCGCCAAGTGCTACGGCCGGGATCTCGGCCGCGGCCACATGGTCAACCGGGGCGAGGCGGTCGGCGTCATCGCCGCGCAGAGCATCGGCGAGCCCGGCACACAGCTGACGATGAGAACGTTCCACATCGGCGGCGCGGCGTCCCGCGCGGCCACGGTGTCGAACGTCGAAGTCAGGACCAAAGGCACCGTCAAGCTCACCAACGTCAAGTTCGTGGTGAACTCCGAGGGCCGCAATGTCGTGGTCACCCGCTCAGGGGAGCTGATCGTGCAGGACCTGCAGGGCAGCGACCGCGAGCGCTACAAGCTCCCCTACGGGGCGCTGCTGACCGTCAACGATGGCGACGAAGTAAACGCCGGCCAGGTGGTGGCGAGCTGGGATCCGCATACCCATCCCATCATCACGGAGGTCGACGGGAGCATCGAGTTCACCGACGTTACCGACGGCGTGACGGTCAATCAGCAGACCGACGAGCTCACCGGCGTGTCCACCTACGTGGTGATCGATCCGAACCAGCGCCGCGGCGCGGCCCGGGACATCAAGCCGATGGTCAGCCTGGTGAACAGCAAGGGCGAGACCCTTTCATTCCCGGGCTCCGACGTGCCGGCCCACTACCAGATGCCGTCCGGCGCCATCATCATGGTGCAGAACGGCCAGAAGGTGAAAAGCGGCGACGTGCTGGCCCGTATTCCGCAGGAATCGTCGAAGACCAGGGATATCACCGGCGGCCTGCCGCGGGTCGCGGAGCTCTTCGAGGCGCGGCGGCCCAAGGATGCGGCGGTACTGGCACCGTACAGCGGCGTGGTCTCATTCGGCAAGGAAACCAAGGGCAAGCAGCGGCTGGTGATCACCGACAAGGACGGCGAGGATCACGAAACCCTGATCCCCAAGGAGCGGTCGATCAACGTGTTCGAGGGTGAGACCGTGGAGCGCGGCGAGGTCATCGTCGAGGGTCCCCCGGTGGCATCGGACATCCTCGATCTGCTGGGCGTGGAAGCCCTGTGCGCGTACATCGTCGACGAGGTGCAGGATGTGTACCGCCTGCAGGGGGTCAAGATCAACGATAAGCATATTGAGGTGATCATTCGCCAGATGCTGCGCAAGGTCCTGATCAACGAGCCGGGCGACACCAACTTTTTGCCCGGGGAGCAGGTGGAACGGTCGCGGGCGCTGGAGGCGAACGAACGCATCGAGGCCGACGACGGCGTGCCCGCCACGTTCCGGCGCGAGCTGCTGGGCATCACCAAGGCCTCGCTGACTACCGAGTCGTTCATATCCGCCGCCTCCTTCCAGGAAACCACCCGGGTGCTCACCGAGGCATCCATCAACGGCAAGGTGGACTACCTCCGGGGGCTGAAGGAGAACGTGATCGTGGGCCGCCTGATCCCCGCCGGAACGGGTCTGGCCTATCACGAAGAGCGCCGGCGCCAGCGTGCCGAGGAAACCACCAAGGCCCAGGAGCTGGAAGAGCTGCTCGGGTCGCCGGAAGAGGCCGCCGACGACGGCTCCGAATCGGAGAGCGACGAGGCCGTCAACGCCTAGTTTGCGCAAAAAAAGCTTCCGGCCACTGCTGTCCCACAATCGCTGCCTTCGGTGCGCAGAAATGGTCGTATTCCCAAGGGATTGCGATCAAGGTCATGGTTCGGGACATGAGATACGTGAAAAGAACGTCCCTTCTCCCTCCGGGAGAAGGACAGGATGAGGGGCAATTGAATCAAGGGATTACCACGGTTCGACCCCCTCACCCCAACCCTCTCCCGGAAGGAGAGGGAGTTTGTGGGACAGCAGTGCCTCAGATCGGAAGAGCGTCG
>JBEPXV010000430.1:0-2729 GCA_041641695.1 Gammaproteobacteria bacterium
GCCGGCGGCAAATCGCGCACATGGTTTTGCTTACGGCAATAACGACGTTTATACTAGCTTCACGTCGCCCATTCAGGGCGATTTTCGCCTTTTTAATCAATCAGTTTCGGGGGACGAACGTGGAACTATCCGGTGCGGACATCGTCGTGCGCTGCTTGCAGGACGAAGGTGTCGAGCATATCTTCGGTTATCCTGGCGGCGCGTCGCTGCATATTTACGACGCGCTTTACAAGCAGGATCAGGTCAAGCACATCCTGGTGCGCCACGAGCAGGGGGCGGCCCACGCCGCCGACGGCTACGCGCGGGCAACCGGCAAGCCCGGGGTGGTACTGGTCACCTCCGGCCCCGGCATTACCAACGCCGTAACCGGGATCGCCACCGCGTACATGGACTCGATCCCCATGGTCGTTATTTCCGGGCAGGTGGCCACGCACCTGATCGGCGACGATGCCTTCCAGGAAGTCGACGCCGTGGGGATTACCCGCCCCTGCGTCAAGCACAACTTCCTGGTCCGGGACGTCCGCGATCTGGCCACCACCATCAAGAAGGCGTTCTACCTGGCCAGCAGCGGCCGGCCCGGACCCGTACTGGTGGATGTTCCCAAGGACGTCACGGCCCACGTCACGGAGTACATCTACCCGAGCTCGGTGAGCATGCGTTCCTACGCGCCGGTGAGCAAAGGCCATCCCAAGCAGATCCGGCTCGCCGCGGACCTGCTGCTGAATGCCAGGCGCCCGATTATTTACACCGGCGGCGGCGTCGTCGCGGCCGGTGCGGAAGCCGAGCTGCGCGAGCTCGTCGACATGCTCGGGTACCCCTGCACCAATACCCTGATGGGGCTCGGCGCGTACCCGGCCGACGGTCCTTTGTTTCTGGGCATGCTCGGTATGCACGGCACCTACGAGGCCAACATGGCCATGCACGACTGCGACGTGATGCTGGCGATCGGGGCGCGCTTTGACGACCGCGTCACCGGCGACCTGGTCAAGTTCGCGCCCGGCGCGAAAATCGTGCACATCGACGTGGACCCTTCGTCCATCAGCAAGAACGTCAAGACCGACGTGCCCATCGTCGGCGACGCCAGGCGGGTGCTCGGCGACCTGCTGGCGGATATCAAGTCCCGCGGCCGCAAGCCCGACGAACAGGCCATCAGCAAGTGGTGGGACCAGATCACCGAGTGGCGCAGCGTGGATTCGCTCGGCTACGACCATGAGTCCGAGCTGATCAAACCGCAGAGCGTCGTGCAGGCGCTGCACGCCATAACCGGCGGCGACGCCTACGTCACCTCCGACGTCGGCCAGCACCAGATGTGGGCCGCCCAGTTCTACGGATTCAAGAAGACGCGGCGCTGGATCAACTCCGGCGGCCTGGGGACCATGGGCTTCGGCCTGCCAGCGGCCATGGGCGTGCAGCTGGCGCACCCGGATGCCACCGTGGCCTGCGTGACCGGCGAGGCCAGTATCATCATGTGCATCCAGGAGCTTTCCACGTGCAAGCAGTATGACCTCCCGATCAAGATCATCAACCTGAACAACCGCTACATGGGCATGGTGCGCCAGTGGCAGGAGTTCTTCTACGACCGGCGCTATTCGCATTCTTACATGGATGCCCTGCCGGATTTCGTAGCGCTGGCCGAGGCCTTCGGGCACACCGGCATGCGGATCGAGAAGCCGGGCGACGTGGAAGGCGCGCTGCGCGACGCGATGGCCGCCAGGGACCGGCTGGTGTTCCTGGACTTCATCACCGATCAGTCGGAGAACGTGTACCCGATGATCGCTGCCGGTGCCGGTCACAACGAGATGCACCTGAACCCGGGGGTTGGCGCGCCGCCGCAGGAACGGGAACTGGCCTGACAATGAGACATATTATTTCTATCCTGCTCGAGAACGAAGCAGGAGCGTTGTCTCGCGTTGCCGGTTTGTTCTCGGCCCGCGGCTACAATATCGAATCCCTGACCGTCGCCCCGACGGAGGATCGCTCCCTGTCGCGGATGACGATCGTGACGGCGGGCTCGGACGAGATCATCGAGCAGATCACCAAGCAGCTCAACAAGCTGGTTGACGTGGTCAAGCTGCAGGATCTCACCCAGGGCACGCACATCGAGCGCGAGCTGATGCTCGTCAAGGTCACGGCGGTGGACCAGGCCCGCGAGGAGGTCAAGCGACTCGTGGATATATTCCGGGGCCGAATCATTGACGTGACCGATTCGACCTATACCCTGGAGTTGACCGGCACTGTAGAGAAGCTGGACGCTTTTGTGAAGGCGCTGGACATGACGGAGATCATAGAGGTCGTGCGCTCCGGCGGCACGGGCATCGCCCGCGGCGACCGCGCCCTGACCATCTGAGAAAAGGGGCCCGAGCTCCTGTTTTCAAGGGTGAGGGAGGGCAGCGCGCAAATCGCGTGACAGGGACCAATGCCTGGGCTCATCGCCATATTAAGCGAAGGGTATCCTCTCCCCCTTGGGGGAGAGGGACAGGGTGAGGGGACAAACCAATCACTCAGCCAGCGCGCGATGCCCCGCACGCGACCTTGTCCCCGGCGAGGCCGGGATACGGCATTACCATCAATCTGAACTTAAACGGACAATCAATCATGCAAGTTTTCTACGACAAAGACGCCGATCCATCGATCATCGGCGAGAAGAAGGTGGCCATCGTCGGCTACGGTTCCCAGGGCCACGCCCATGCCAACAACCTCAAGGACAGCGGCGTCGATGTCGTTGTCGG
>JBEPXV010000431.1:0-2723 GCA_041641695.1 Gammaproteobacteria bacterium
ACCAGGTCGGCGGTCCGCGCACCGTCGTCCCGGAAGGTCAGCCTGAGGCGGGCGAGTATGACGAGAAACAGCAGGGCGAGCAGGATATCGTAGCTCATGCGCCCAGCTTCTCGTTGATCAGGCCGGCCGCCGTATCGCCGATGTCGATGATGGTGTCCAGGGCCCCGGCTTCGACGTTCTTGTAGAACGCGGAGTTGGAGATGCCGAGCCCTTCGGCGATCTCGGTGTACTTCTGGCCCGCCTTGAGGCGGCAGAGTATCTCGAAGCGGCGCTGCTTCCAGCCGCGCATCTCGTGGGCGACGAGGTCCAGGCTCCGGTTGATCAGCAACGCAACGCGGTCGCCGTCATCCTCGCCCTCGATCCGGAAAAGCCCCTTGTTCTTCTTGAGGTGCTCCAGGGCCGAGCGCGCGCGGTGGAACGCCGGCCCGTCCATGCCGATGGCTTGCTGGGTATTGAGCGCCGTGCTCAAGGTGCCTCGGCCGATCCCGAATCGGAGAAACAGCGGGTGCAGGGCCGCCTGGATGCGCCAGATGTGGAGGAACAGCGCGTCGGCGGCGCGGTACACCGCCTGGAACTCGTCCCCCAGGGTGATGGTGGGCGGCGAGGCGAAGGCGCAGCGCTCCGTCCCGATGTCCGCCAGCACGCGTTCGAGCTTCTGCTGGGCCCGGTCCCGCTCGCGGGCCGCCAGCTCCCGGGAGCCCTCCAGGTCGCCGATCAACACGAGGTATTGCTCAGTGCCCGACATGTGCTTAGAATACAACCGTATAGGTGGAAAAACAATAAAAACAACCAAATAGGTTGATAACTATTCTTTTCCACTTTATAGATTGAAACCGGTGACCAGGAAGCGACCTGCCTCACCGTTCTCCCGCCAGGATGCCACGGCTTCACACGGACGGGTGGCAACCCGTTATCCAGTTACCCGCGTAAGCTTAGTATTTCCGGAAAGGGGGGTCCGCTGTCGATCCCAATCCGACCTCAACGTGAAGCGGCTTGTTTCATCGCGCGCAGGATTTGCCTTGCCTTCTCCCGGGCCGCGGATTCCGTGCATGGATAGATAATCTGCAGCTTGCACCTGCCCTTCTGGACTGGCACCGCGGCGACGAATACCCCGGATGTAGGCGAGTCGCTGCGATGCGAGCAGAATATCACCCCGCCGTCCTTGGCCGAGAGCTCGGACAAGGCCTTCCGACATTTGTCGCACATCTGGGGAATTTCGATCATGGATCACTACATCCCGGTACAGCGCCCACTATATACATAGCACGTTTCACGGAGGCTTGTTGCCAACCCGGTTCAATTCGAGACGGCCCGTGGACCGTGAGCACTGCCCGTCGCCAGTTTCAGCAGCCTGGAGCCGCTATTGGCCGATCGCAGTCACTGGCATGCGACATTCGAGGGGCTGCTATTCCACACATGGCCGACCATCACAGAGTGAGAGGATTGTCACCGTCCACAGTCACCGACCGTCTCGTCCACACCTCGACACCCTGAACGAGCGGACCCGTGCCTTTTTTGCACTCAGTTGACATAGGTCAAATTCAGCGGGTTTCCCGGGGTTTATATTGGATGAAAGTGTTAAACAAAAGGACCGATACGATGCTCACCATCCATTCTTTCCGTAGAAACACCACACTGCTTGTTGCGGGCTCATTACTGGCCTTGGCCTCCGCCAACACAAATGCCGAGACTATGTCGCTCGGGAAGTGGGAGTACAACTCAAGCTGCGCGAGCTGTCACGGTGTTGACGGCAAGGGGGAAGGCCCGGTGGCCGCCTCCCCGCACTTCACTTCAAAACCCACGGACCTGACCACGCTCAAAAAGAACAACGAGGGTGTTTTTCCCGTTGACAGAGTGTACGAAGTCATAGATGGGCGTGCCGAGGTGGCACTTCATGGCACCAGTGGGGCCCGGGACATGCCGGTATGGGGTTATCGATATAACGAGGAAGCGCTTGAGATAGCAAGCAGGAGCGACACGCCCGCAAAGCCAGTGGAGCCGCACATCTATGTTCACACCAGGATCATGGCGCTTATTGATCACATCCTGTCATTGCAGGAAGACTGAGCGATATGGGGTTCCGCTTCGGCGGCGATTCCATAGTACGGTTTCGCGGGAGCGGTCCAGCGACGATGCGATCCACTGTGTATCGCCGTTGTGGATCAGGCTTGCCGCAAATGATGTCGGGCGAAGTCATAAAGCATAAGGGTTCCCCCATCCCTGGCGAGGGTGTCGAATCAAGCGGGTGAATCTTCCGAAGTGTGACCGATCGGCCCTCTCTCCCTCCGGGAGAGAGGGCGCTTTCGCGCCATTCCGTCACTTATCAAGACCCAATTTCGCCGTCAGGATCCTATCTGGCAATCTGTCTGCATCCAGACATGCGGGTTATATTTCCCGTCCGTTACTGGACTCCAGGCACAGGAGGCGCGGGCACGGCGGCTGGAAGGCGGTCTGCGCCGGCGACTTTATGGGCGGTCCGGACCAGTGGCCGGGCCCGGTCCGCGGACACACCATGCCATGAAGCATATCTTGATGACGACCATATTGTTCCTGGCACTGAGTCTGCATGCGGTGGCCAATGAGGAAGACGCGTCGGATCCTTCAAGCCCGGCAGAAAGCGCCACGGTGCCCTCGATCGGCTTCGGTCCGGAGCCTCCGGCGGAGTTTCTCGCGAGGGTCGAGGAAATCGCGAACTGGATTGTCATGAATTCCGATTATGAAGG
>JBEPXV010000432.1:0-2710 GCA_041641695.1 Gammaproteobacteria bacterium
CGCAAGGCTATGAATGGTTCCTGAGCGAGGACGGCAAGAGGTGCCACATCAACGAGCGCTATGCCGACTCCGAGGCCGTGGTCACTCACCTGGACAACTTTGGCACCAAATTCGCCGACCGTTTTCTCGCGTGCTTTGAGCCGACTTCCCTGTCGGTGTATGGCGAGCCGAACGCGCAGGCGAAAGCCGCCCTCGACGGGCTTGGCGCGACTTATCTCGGTTGGTTCGGGGGATTCAGCCGCTGATTAGGGATAGCTACCGAAGGCACTGACAGATTGGGGCCCCGAACGATCATGACCGGGAACGCAGGCGGCCTGGAGTCAATCCATGGCCGAAATCTTGACGCCCGTCGGGCCCAAGCCTGACCTACATGGACCCGGCGGCGCCCGCTCCCGTTTGACATTGGGCAGATGCGTGGGAAGGCGCCGAAACCATTCTTTTGCCGTGTCGGCTCGGCGAAGTGCGGTGCCTAGGCACGCATTTGTGGGGATACATCCCGACGTACAGTCCCTTCGTTTTGCAAAAACGAATTTAAGACTGGCGTCCCGGAACGGCGGGAGAAGGCCGGGGGAGAGCACACCGTCAAGCGGCGGGCTGTTCCGTGAACTCGATCTCGCCGCCCGGAAGCATGTAGAGCACCAGCGAGCGGCCGCCTTTTACCGTGGGGTAATGCGCCGACCCCGGCTCGAAGACACACCAGCCGCGGGGCTCGCCGTTGAACCGGGCATCGTCGTCCACCGGCATCACCATGCAGACCTCCCCGTTCGGGTGGCGGTGATGAGGGCCGACGACATTCTCCAGATCCACGACGTCCACGCTCAGATCATGCGTTTCCCCCGCCGGCTCGATCACCCGGCCGAATCGACGCCCCTCGCCGCCCTGGGTGCACATCCAGCCCGCGGCGATGGCGGCATGACAGGCCGTCTCGATGGCATTGAACACCTCCCCGTCGCCGGGAAACTCCGTATTCAGCCTCTCTGCCAGATGCTGGTCCACCGGCCCTCGGCCCACGGCATTCATCACGGGCTCGAGCAGCCGTTGAAAGTCGTCAATATTCATACCAGATTCGCCTCCGATTACTTAAACCATGTATCCGCGCCGGGTCGTGCCCGCGCAGGCCGGTGACGGCCCTGTCCGGGCCGAACCGACAGATTGACCCTCAACCGCCCGACATTGCCGGCACGAGCGTAATCCGGTCGCCGTCCCTGATCTGGACGCCGCGCTCGCTGGCGACGAGCATCTCACCGTTGATCGCGAACACCATGTTCGCGTCGTCGAGCAGCTCCGCCGAGGCGGGGACCTTCCGGCGGATTTCGTTTCTGAGCGTCTCGATACCGTCCGGCGGGTTGTCAATGAAGATCTCGGCTCCGCCCAGGGTCGGCGGCAACGTCACCGAGGCAACGAACCCGGTGGTCGATTTCAACAGGTTCCGCCGCCAGGGTGCCTCCGGCAGCCCCCGGTCGTCGAGGCCCGACACGCGATAGAACCGGGTCTTCAACGCCGCGAATTCATCACGGTCGATCTTCTCTCCGTTGAAGGGCCCGGCATCGCAGGCCTCTTCGAACCAGCGCTCCGGCAGGGTGTCGTCACCGGCATCGAGACCGAGGCGGGCGTTGATCAAACGCTCCAGCCCCGTGATGTTGTGGCCGACCCGGAGCAGCCCCTCCTCGTCCCACTCGGCGCCGGTAAGCGCGTTCAGATGCTCGGCGAAGTCCTCGCAGCCCGGCAGGGTCGGGGAATTGAACAACTTGGTGTCGAACCGGCACATCCCCACCGCGTCGCCCACTGCGAAAGTGTCCTCGCAGCGCCGCACCGCATACTCCTTGCCTTCATAGGCGTTCGGCAGGGCCGAAACCTTGCCGCCGTACAGCCCGGTCTTGAACGCTTCGTCGTCG
Organism: Gammaproteobacteria bacterium; assembly: GCA_041641695.1. Classification (GTDB taxonomy): domain Bacteria; phylum Pseudomonadota; class Gammaproteobacteria; order Arenicellales; family JAANXG01; genus JAANXG01. Next base: position 1,896 of record JBEPXV010000432.1, read on the forward strand.
TTGATCCGGGCGTTGATCTCCAGCGTCACGCGATTGCGCAGGTGGTCCATTCCCCGGGTTGCCACGGCCAGTCCCAGGGCGAAGGCTTTCAGTATCCGGCTGTCGTGGGGATCGGACTGGAACAACCCCTTGACCGCCATGCGATAAACGAGTGCCTCGGGCGGATAGTGGCCCCGCTCCACCGTCCGCGCCGAATCGGCAATGACGTCGCCGAAGCCCTCGCGCCGGGCGGTCATGAACAGCAGCTGCTCGACGACGGGGTAGTTGCCCCAGGTCAGGTCCAGCCCTCCGGTGTCGCTGGTGTCGATAATGCCGCGCTGAAACAGCTCCATGGCCCACGCGATGGCGCCGCCGGTGCTGGAGGAGTCGAGCCCCAGGTCGTTGAGGATATTGTTCAGGCGCAGCACGTGCTCCCGGCTTTCGATGCCGATGGCCGGGCCGAATTTGCCCAGCGTGACGTATTCCGGGCCGTCGCCCCGGTCGAACCGGTCGAATTCATCATCGCCCGCTATGCCCCGGTAGTCCCGGCTGGACGCGTGCTCGGTGTCGGCCTGGTCGAGGTCGTAGCTGGCGTTTCCCTTGAGACCCTTCAGGGCGTTGGCGCCCCAGCCGCCCTTGGCATCGGGCGTCATGTCGTTGAGCGGCCGGCAATACACCGGGCATTTGAAGCAGCCGTCCATGCCGGTGCGGTAGACGTCGAAATTGTCCGCGTCCAGAGCCTCGGTCCAGGTCGTGGACTGGTTGTTCAACGCGCCGATGGCACCGAGCACCCGGCTCGGCTTGTAGAGAAACGGGGTGCCGACGGTCTTGAGGGC
>JBEPXV010000433.1:0-2697 GCA_041641695.1 Gammaproteobacteria bacterium
TTCATGGGGCTGAGCCGGTTTTCGTTGATCAGCATGGTCTGCAGGTTCAGCCACTCCTGCCAGGCCTCCTTGGACACGTTCTCGTAAATCCGCTGGCCGAGCTCGCCGGGCCAGGGGGGGCGGTCCAGGCCTTCGGCGTCCTGGCCAAGCTTCACACAGTGTACGGTTCGGGCCATAACAACGATCGGGTATTCAGTTCAGGGTTTCAATCAGCTTCTTGACGGGCGCCGCGAGCCCCAGCGCCCGGGGTTGGTCCGGGTTATACCAGACCAGCCTGTCGTTATCCATGACCGTGTCCAGCGGGGCGCGGACCCGCGCCGGGATGGGCGTGATGTCCAGGTGGAAGTGCGTGAAGCTGTGGCGGATGGCCCTGCGCGGCGAACCGGTCTCCAGGGTCAGGCCCAGGGACGCGAGCTCCAGCTCGTCCGCCGGCAGGTCGGGATCGCACTCCGGCAGGCCCCACAAGCCGCCCCAGATCCCGGACGGCGGCCGCTGCTCCAGCAGCACTTCGCCTCTGTCGTTCTTGATCAGCAGCATGCCGGTGGACTTGACCGGTTTCACTTTCCTCGGCGCCCGGGCCGGGAAGGCTTCCTGGTCCCCGTGTCGATATGCCTCGCACAAACCCGAGATGGGGCAGGCGCCGCAGCGGGGAGTGCGCCGCAGGCAGACGCCCGCGCCGAGATCCATGATGGCCTGGGTATAGTCGTCGACGCGCTCGGCCGGCGTGTACCGCTCGGCCAGCTCCCAGAGCTGCTTTTCCACGGCGCGCCTGCCCGGCCAGCCGTCGATACGGTGGAGGCGCGTGAGGACGCGTTTGACGTTGCCGTCCAGGATTGGATGTCTTTGCCGGTGGGCGAATGCCAGGATGGCGCCGGCCGTCGAGCGGCCGATGCCCGGCAGCTTCATGACTGTGTCGATGTCGGTGGGAAACTCTCCGCCGTGCTCGTCGACGACAATGCGGGCGGCCTTGTGCATATTGCGGGCCCGCGCGTAGTAGCCTAGCCCGGTCCAGTGATGCAGCACGTCGTCGATGTCCGCCCCGGCGAGGTGCTCGATGGTGGAGAAGCGCGCCATGAAGCGGCGGTAGTAGTCGATCACCGTGGTGACCTGGGTCTGCTGCAGCATGATCTCCGAGACCCATATTCGGTACGGGTCCCGGCTGCGGCTCCAGGGCAGATAACGCCTGCCGTGGCGGTCGAACCAGCTCAGCAGACGCCGGGCGAGATCGTGGGATTGGGCATCCACGCTATTCGATGAGGCCGGATTCCCGCAGGTTGCTCAGGAAAGCGTCGAGATCGCCGCGCGCCCGCTCCGGTTCCACCTCGTACTCAGCCACGATGGCGGCTACGACCTGGTCGCGGTCCAGGTCCTGGTGCATCAGCTTCCAGATCCGGGTGCCGAGCTCGTCCAGCCCGTAGTAGCAGCCCTCGTCCAGGGAAAGGAGCACGGCCTCGCCGTCGACTTCCTGGAACAGGACATTGTCAGGGATCTTGAATGTGCTCATGGTGGCCCGCGTCGTGTAAACCCGCAGGATGATAATCCTTCACGGATCACGATGGAATCGACCCGTCACGCGCTCAGGCGGTCGCGGGGATGCAGGGTCAGCCACTTCACCATGTCCTCCTGGGACAGCAGGCCGACCACCTCGTCGCCGCGCACCACCGCCATGGGCATGCTGCCGTAGGACATGCGCTCCATGGCCTTCATCGCGTCGGCGTTGGCGGGTACCGTCAGCTTGTCCAGGTCGGTTCGCATGATGTCCCGCAGGCGCTTGCCGGGGCGGTCGGCCGGCTCGATCTCCTGGATGGTGTCCAGGCTGGCGAAGCCCACGAGCCGGTCGCCGGAGGTCACCGGCCACAGGCGCTGGCTGCTCTTGAGCAGGTAGTCGTCGATGAACTCGGCCACCGTCAGGTCCGCGTCGACGGTCTCGAAATGCGTGCGCATGACGTCCGCCACCCGGCATCCCTGCAGGGTACGGCGCATCAGGAGCTGCGAGTAGCTGGACGAGGCGGCGCTGGTGATGAACCAGCCGATGAGGATCAGCCACAGGCCCTGAAACACGCCGCTGAGCACTTCCAGGGCGCCGATCAGCATCAGCACCCAGCCGAAGATGCGGCCGCCGGTCGCGGCCCATCGGGTCGCCTGCTCCAGGTTGCCGGTCATCCACCACAGACCGGCGCGCAGCACCCGGCCGCCGTCCAGCGGGAAGCCCGGCACCATGTTGAAAATGGCGAGAATGAAATTGACCGGCCCCAGCCAGAACAGCAGCGTCGGCAGCGGCGCCAGGGACGCCAGCGCCGCCTGCTGGTCCTCGACCAGCATGGCCCCGAAGTCGGGCGGGGCGAGGGCGCTGGCCAGTGCGGTGAACACCAGGCCGAGGAACAGGCTCATGGCCGGGCCGACGATGGCGATCCAGAATTCCTGTTTGGGCGACGTCGGCTCCTCCTGCATTTCCGAGACGCCGCCGAACATGAACAGGGTAATGCGCGGCACGGGTATGCCGTAGCTGCGGGCGACCACCGAGTGGGCCATCTCGTGCAGCAGCAGCGACAGGAAGAACAACAGGCCGGCCATCAGCCCCGTCGTCCAGCTCACGCCCAGGCCCCACTCCGGGTGCCAGCTCGGGAACACGTTGCCGCCGAGAATCCATACCACCAGGGCGAATATGATGATCACGCTGGCGTCCAGGTAGACGTC
>JBEPXV010000434.1:0-2695 GCA_041641695.1 Gammaproteobacteria bacterium
CGGTCAACTGGTTGTCGTGGACGCGCGGCTGGTAATCGTCGACGGCATCCGAAGCCGCCACGTATCGAGGCCAGACCTCGAAGATCACCTCGTCGCTGCGCATGGTTTCCGCTTCCCGCTTGGCGGCGTCACACAGCTCGTCGAGCAGCGGGACGGCATCCTTGAACTCCTCGCGCGGCGCGAATATCGATTTCAGCTCGTCGATGACCGAATCGATGGAGCGCATGGCCTGGGCGATCTTTATATAGCGGCTGTGGTAGAACTGGGCCAGGGGCATCGTGAACGCCTTGAACGGCTCCCCCCACAACTCGTCTATGCCTTCCTCGCCGCTGCAATGCCGTACGCACTTGCCGATCTCCAGCGCCTCCTCGAAGCAGTTCGCGCATTCGCGCATGAGCTCGTTTTCCTGGCTGATCTGCACGCCCCTGGTGGTGAGCTCCACCACCTCCCTGAAAATGTCCGTGGCGCGATTGAACAGCGCGCCGGCGAGCATGGCGCCGTTGACGCGCTTCTTGCGGGGGTCGGTTGCCCGTTCATACGCGGCCCGGGCGAGCTCGAGGTTCTCGCCGGGGGTATTGATGCCGGGCTCGGTGTGATGGAACGTGCGGCGGGTCAGCGACTCGATCAGCCGCTTGCGGGCCAGCAGGCTCTCGGCGGGCGGTTCATAGTAGCGGATCCAGTACCCGTCATAATAAATGCTGGGCACGCCATTGATCTTCTCGACCGTCCCGTTCTCGGGACCCTGTGATTCGACCGGTTTCAACATATCTCAAACACCCGCCGGCCTGTGCCGGCCGTTCCGGCGCGTATTGTAGTCCTCGCCGGGCCAAATGCAACCGGCGCGGCGCACGGAATACCCCGGTCCCCACGCCCGGCTGCGAACCCGGTCAATCCGGGCGCCCGCGCTCGGAAAGCGCGGCCGGCCGAGCCGTCAGCGACGGCCGTCGGTGCCCGCTTCCAGGGCCTCGATCCGCTGCCGGACCCGGTCCGGGATCGGAGCCTTGCTGTTGGCAGTATAGTCAAAGGTCACGATCGTTCCATCTCCGGTCGCCGCCACCCGGCCGTGCCGGTGGCTGACGAGGATGTACTGCTGGGTGAACCGGTCCTCCCCGAGCTGCTCCGAGCGTACCCCCACCGACACCCGATCGGGATAGGTGAGCGGGAATCGGTAGCGGCAGGAGGTCTCCGCCAGGATCGGCCCGACCCCGTCGGTGCCGAAGAAGTCGGCCAGCTCCAGCGCCTCGAAATAGGCGATCCGCCCGCTTTCGAAATAACGCAGATAGGAAACGTTGTTGACGTGATTGAAGGCGTCCATGTCCCCCCATCGGACATCGGTCTCCATGACCACGGGAAAATCCTTGGTAAGTTCTCTGATTGTGTTGTCGTGCTCACCCATCGTATACCGTTCTACCTTCTCAACAAGTGCTTGTGGATTGCGAACCCGTATGCAATGACGTTTATCAACACGAGCCCCGCGGCCAGAGCCAACTGGATCTCGCGCGTCAGCGATTCGGGATAGATTACCGGGATGATGTAATTCTCTATGAACCCCGTATGGTACACCGACATGCCGCGCTGCGTCCGCAGCGCGTTCTCCAGCGGCGTCAGGGGGCACACCCAGCCGTACCATTCAAGCAGCACGGCCCAGACCAGGGCCGGCAGGTGTACTATCCCCAGCCACCACCACTTGATCACCAGGAAGCCGCCCGACACCACCCAGACGATGAACCCGAAATGGACGAGCACCACCAGCTCTAACACTATGCCCCCTCCCCGTCGCCGGCAGCCGCGGATGACATTTGCCTGTATCTGCGTTCAAATAGCGCCTGTCGGCCGCCATCCACGTATAACCGAGCATACCGCCTCGCACCGGGAGCCAATATGAACGTCAACAAGGTCATGTTCGCGTTTTTGATCATGCTGGCATTGACGCTGAACCTGGGGTTCTTTGTCGGTGATTTCGACGACCCCAATCATCACCACATCTACGAATTATACGCTGCCATTGTCGCCAGCTTCGTTGCGACGGTGCTGAAGTTCGGCGACCGGACCCATATCGGGGCGGTCATGCTCGCAGCCAGCCTGGTCGCGGACATTCATCTCATTGTCGCAGCCCTGGTGTGGGGCCTGGGCCTGCACGTGTTTGCCCAGCCCGAGCACCTGTTGATGCCCAGTATCGTGTCCCTGGCAGGGGGCGCGGTGGCCGCCAATGTGATCTCTGTGGTGCTGCTGATCGTGGAAACCGTTACGGTACGCCGGTAAGTGAGACGGCGATGTCCGATGTAATGTTCCTGATGCTGCGGCGCCTGCGGGGGCCGCTCATCATCCTCATCCTGGTCTACGCCATCGCGATCATCGGCATGGTATTGATTCCCGGCGTCGACGACCAGGGCGAGCCGTGGCGAATGAGCTTTTTCCACGCCTTCTATTTCGTCAGCTTCATGGGCTCCACCATCGGCTTCGGCGAGATCCCCTACGAGTTCACGGACGCCCAGCGCTTCTGGGTGCTGGGCAGCATCTACTTCTCGGTCTTCGCCTGGCTGTATGCCATCGGCCACAGCCTCGCCCTGCTCCAGGACCCGGCTTTTCGCCATGCCATTACCCACGCCGGCTTCAGTCACAGCGTCGCCAAGCTGCGCGAGCCGTTTTACCTGGTGTGCGGCTACGGCGACACCGGCCGGCTGCTCACCCAGGC
>JBEPXV010000435.1:0-2694 GCA_041641695.1 Gammaproteobacteria bacterium
CTTCGGTGGTTATCTCTCCCCGATTCTCGCTTGGTGAAAAAGCACCCGGCGGGGTTTTGCAGATGGTTTCGTCGGGATCGGGGCCGCCGGAACCCCTTGAAAAACAGTCTGTTGGCCCTCAGATTTCTCGATATCAGGCCAAATTTGCATTCGAAATGCGGAGGTGATTCGTGATGCAGAAACGTTGGCAAGACTGGCTTGGACTCGCTCTGGGCATCCTGATGTTCCTGTCCCCCTGGTTGATCGGCTTCGCGGCTGAAACCTATGCCGCGGCCAGCGCCTGGCTGCTCGGCATCGCGACGGTGGTGCTGTTCGCCATCGCCCTGTTCAGGCCCGAGCACCAGTGGGAGGAATGGGGCAATCTGGCATTGGCCGTTCTGTTGATCCTGGCGCCTTTCGCGCTGGGCTTTACGGCCGTGCTCGGCGCCGCCTATTCCCACTGGATACTGGGTGCGCTGATCGGCCTGGACGCGATCTGGGCCCTCTATGAAATCAGGGGTAAAGCCCACGGGACGGCGTAGGGAAAACGCCGCGGCGAATCGGACTCGCAATACGCCGGCCCCGCTGCCGGCGTATTTTTTTGGCAGCGTATCGGATGCAGGCTGGAAAGCGGCGTGCCGGGCGCGCGAATTCGACAAGCGCAGTCTCGGCTTGCATGACGACGGTCATCGCCGCACCTCGATGAGGCTGAGCTCGGTGACCGATCGAATCTTCGGGGCGACGTGCTCGACGGTGCTGCGCACCGCGCTCAGACCGGGACAGTAGATGGTGTTGTTGGTAAGCATCTGGCGGCTGGAAGCCTCCTCCCGGAAGCGCTCCACGCGGATGCAGTTCTCCAGCGTACCGGCAGGGGTTTCCACGCGGGGCACCAGGGACAGCGTCTGACGCTCCCAGAATAGCGACCGGGCATCCCAGGGCTCGCCGGGACGGGCCGACGCGGGAAGCTCGAGATATTCCTCCAGCGCGCCGGACTCGTTGAGCTGGCCCGAGTACAGGCCCTCCTCGGTTTCCCGGTGGTAGGTCTTCCAACGGCGCGGGTAGAAGTCCGGCAGGCCGCGGGTGGCGTGCTCAACGGTCTGGTAGGTCACGCCGTCGCGGGTCTCGGGGCCGGCGACGGATCGCGTCAGAGTGCCTTCGTATGACTGCCGCTGCTCCCCTTCGGCCGCGGTGGTGTACTCGAACACCAGCACTTGGTTGACGCGATGGGGGTAGTACTTCTCCAGGGTGATCGATTGCGCCATGGCCGCACAGGACAGCAACAAGGGCGGCAGCAATCCGATGGTGGACAGCAGGCGGCGGATCCGTACCCAGGTTGTGCTCGTCGTCATAAGGCTGTGTCTCGAGTTGCTCCGGCGGACGAGGCCGGGGTGCAGCCAGGTTTCACATGGAGAAACGGCAGCATTCCAGGCCGCCGGCGGCGCCATTTCCGGCCGTTCCGCGCGCCGGTCGCACGGCGTTGGTGCATGGACCCGGCACGTTTATAATGTCGGCCACAATCAGAATAAGCAGTCATAACCAGATCACGACAATAAGGAGGAGATACCAAGATGAAGACTCCCGTCAGTTGTAATCGTCCGGCAAAGCTCCTGGGCGCGTTGTCCGTTGCCGGCCTGATGTCGTTGGGCACCGGCGCGGCCGTGGCCCAGGATACCATCACCCTCGGCGCCGCGGTGTCGCAGACCGGCAAGTACTCCACCAACGGCATGCACACCACCAACGGCTACAATCTCGCCGTCGAGCGCGTCAACGAGATGGGTGGGGTCAAGGTCGGCGACAAGACCTACGAGCTCGAGATCATCTACTATGACGATGAATCGACCCCGGCGCGCGGCGCACAGCTCGCCGAGCGGCTGATCAGCCAGGACGGCGTCGAATTCATGCTCGGACCCTACTCGTCGGGGTTGACCAAGGCCATGGCGCCGGTCACCGAGGAGCACGGCATCCCGATGGTGGAAGCCAATGGCGCATCGCGCTCCCTGTTCACCCAGGGCTACGAGTACCTGTTCGCGGTGCTGTCCACTTCCGAGCAGTACCTGGCCAGCGCCGTGGCGCTGGCCGCCGAGATGGCCGAGGAAAACGGCCGCGACCCGTCCGAGCTGAAAGTGGCCGGAGCATTCGAGAACGATCCGTTCAGCCAGGATGTTCGCGCGGGCGTGATCGAGGACGCCGAGGGCTACGGCATGGAGATGGTCATCGACGACAAGCTGCCGCCGGAGCTCAACGATATGTCCGCCACCCTCACCAAGGTCAAGGCGGTCAAGCCCGATCTGCTGGTGGTCTCCGGCCACGCCAAGGGCGCGGCGCTGGGTATCCGCCAGATTTCGGAGACCAGGACCCACGTGCCGATGCTGGCCATGACCCACTGCGATTCCGCCGACATCATCGGCAAGTTCGGCTCCGATGCCGAGTACACCCTGTGCGCCTCGCAATGGGCGCCGACACTGGCGTACGAGGACAAGTGGTTCGGCAAGGCGTCGGAGTTCGCCGAGGACTTCAAGGCGGAGTACGACTACGCGCCCCCCTACCAGGCCGCCGAGTCGGCCGCCGCGGTGCTGGTTTACGTTGATGCCATCGAGCGGGCCGGCACTCTGGACAAGGACGCGGTGCGCGACGCCATCGCCGCCACGGACATGCAGACGTTCTACGGCAACGTCAAGTTCGACGAGACCGGCAAGAACATCGCCAAGCCCATGG
>JBEPXV010000436.1:0-2680 GCA_041641695.1 Gammaproteobacteria bacterium
CGAGCTGATAAAGCATGTAGAGCGCGACCAGGCACAGCCCCGGGATCAGCGCCCCGGCAAACAGGTCGCCCACCGATACGGTCTGGGGCGCGAAATTCCCCTGTTCAAGCTGCGCCTGCTGGTAGGCCGTGGCCATCACGTCGGCGAGAATGATCAGGACGATCGACGGCGGAATGATCTGCCCGAGGGTGCCCGCGGCACTGATCATGCCGCAGGAGAGCGAGCCGGAATAGCCGTGGCGCAGCATTGTCGGCAGCGCCATCAAGCCCATGGTGACGACGGTCGCACCGACGATACCGGTGGACGCCGCCATCAGGGCCCCCACCATGCACACGGAAATCCCCAGGCCGCCGCGCAGCCGCCCGAAAAGCAGCGCCATGGAGTCGAGCAACTGCTCGGCGACGCGCGAGCGCTCGAGCATGACGCCCATGAATATGAACAGCGGCACAGCGATCAGCACCTGGTTGGTCATGATGCCGAAGATCCGCTGCGGAAAGGCGCTGAGGATATCGAAATCGAACACGCCCAGCGCGGTCCCCAGCCCGGCAAACACCAGGCTGACACCGGCGATCGTAAAAGCGACCGGGAAGCCCGCGAGTATCGCCGCGCAAAGCGCGACGAACATCAGCACATCGAGTATCTCGTTGAGCGCCATCAATCGCCCGCCGGAGGCTGCGGGCGTACCCCGGTCCCTGGATCATCACCGTCCTCCACCAGGGTGCGCGCCGCGCGCACCACCACGGACAGGCCCTGGAGAATCAGCATGACGGCAAACACGAGAATCACGGACTTGAACAGGAACACGCCCGGCAGTCCGCTGGTTTCCCGCGAGCCTTCCAGCACGCTCCAGGAGCGGATGACATAGGGCCAGGTGATGTAGAGGATGAGTACGCAGGTAGGTACCAGGAACACCAGCACCCCGACGATGTTGACCAGTGCCTGCCGTCGCGGCGCCGCGCCCCTGTAAAAGATATCCACGCGGACATGGCCATCCTCTGCCAGGGTGTAGGCGGCAGCCATCATGAACAGCAGACCGTGCATGTAGACCACGAGCTCGTACATTGCCAGCGAGCCGACGCCGAACACGTAGCGCAGCACGACGATGGCGAACTGCATCAGTACCATGATAAGCACCAGCCAGCAGACGGCGCGGCCGATTGCCGAGTTCAGCGAATCGATAGTCCGGCTGATGGTCTTCAGACTGGCCAAGATATACGGATCCTGCTCAAGCTACGGAGGTCCGCTCCCGCGGCGCGGCCACGGGACTTCCCGCGACCGCCGTGGCGGCTCTCTCGAATGTGGTGATGCGTGCCGCACCGCGACGACGGACCCGGCAGAGCACACGACATGCCCGCCGGGGACGGATCCCGGCGGACATGTCGCGGGTACGGTTGCTAGCTTGCCGGATAGGTGATGTCGAGCTGGCGGGCCACCCCGAAAGCCTGCTCCGCGACGCTCGTCCACTCCACAGCGTTCTGGCGGAACTCGGCCAGCGAATCCACGACCCGCCGCGACAAATCGTCGTGCTCGGCGATCTCCGCCACCACTTCGGCGCCGGCGCGCCCCATGGCTTCGACGATATCGTCGGGGAACTGGTGCAGCTGAACATCGTGCTCCGATATCAGTGTATCGAGCGCCTGCTTGTTCTGGAAATGGAACTCCGAGGCGATAAGACCGTTCTCCGCCTCTGCGGCTACCTGGAGCATCAACTGGAGATCCTTCGGCAGCGCCGAGAGCCTGCTCTTGGATACGGTGAACTCCAGTCCCGCGCTCGGCTCCACCAGGCTGGGGTAGTGGTAGTGCTTGTGTATCTGGTGCAGCCCGAGCGCCAGGTCGTTCCACGGACCCACCCACTCGGCCGCATCCAGTGTGCCGGATTGCATGGCCTGGAAGATCTCGCCACCGGGCATCGTCTGCACATTCATGCCGACACGCCGCCAGGCCTCCCCGCCGAGACCGGCGGTGCGAAAATTCATGCCCTGGATGTCGTCCAGGCTCTGGAGCTGGTCCGGAAACCAGCCGCCCATCTGCGCCGTGGTGTTGCCCGCGTTCCAGCCTTTCAGGCCGAACTGGTCGTACACCTCATCCCACAGCTCCTGGCCGCCGCCGTAGCGCATCCAGGAGTCGTGCTCCACCACGGTCAGCCCGAACGGCGCGGCCGTCATGAAATTCAGGGCCGGATGGTTGCCCTGCCAGTAGTAAGGGGCGGCGTGCATCATATCGGCGGTGTCGCCCACCACGGCATCGAAGGATTCGAAAGGAGGAACGAGCTCGCCGGCGCCGTACAGATCGATCTTGATGCGGCCATTGCTCATCGTTTCCAGGCGCCGGGCCAGCCGCTCGGCCCCCGTGCCGAGACCGGGAAAGCCCGCCGGCCAGGTGGTGACCATGGTGAACTCATGCCGTTCCTGCGCGATGGCCGGCGCCGGAAATGTTGAAGCGGCTACACCGGCAGCGGCGCCACCGACCAGAAAATCACGACGTTTCATGAACAACCTCCCGAGAATATTTATTGGTATCGGACGGCGGCACTTTCGCCTCACGTCCCCGTTGAATCAATCGAGCACACGCTGAAGCCCGCGGTGCTGCGGCCAGTCACAGCGCAAAGAAATGTACCACGATGCCCCCTGTCGGTGGAAGAAAGCCCGCTCGTCGGGCTGTCGGGCCGCGACGGCAGCGG
>JBEPXV010000437.1:0-2678 GCA_041641695.1 Gammaproteobacteria bacterium
GATACCGTGGGCCGTCAGGGCGGCGATGAGTTCGTGGTCTTGCTGTCGGAGGTCAGCCACCAGGAAGATGCCGTCCGTGTTGCGGAAAAGCTGCTTGGAGAACTGGTAAAACCATACGATCTGGCCGATCAGGTATTTCACATTTCCGTAAGCATCGGAATCAGCCTCTACCCAGGGGACGGCACTCACCCGGAGACCCTGGTAAGGAGCGCGGATACGGCCATGTATCACGCAAAACACGAGGGCGGAAACAATTATCGGTTTTTCAGGGATGATATGAATATACTCGTCAAGTGACACCTGACGAATCCGGATAGGGCAAAGGGTACCCGGAGGGGTTGTTCCCGGAAAGGGGTATCAGTCGGTCGGATTCCTTCTTGACCACGGCGTAGCATTCGCAGCACAGCTCCTCGAGCCTCGTGCGGTCCAGGACCCTGATGCGCCCGTGCTTGTAATTGATCACCTTCTCATCCTGGAGCTTGCCGGCGGCATGGCTCACGCCCTCGCGTCGCACTCCCAGCATATTGGCGATCAGTTCCTGCGTCATGCTCAACTCGCTGCCCGGCACGCGGTCCAGGGAGAGCAGGATCCAGCGGCACAGCTGCTGTTCAATGCTGTGATGCCGGTTGCATACCGCCGTTTGGGCCATTTGGGTGATCAGGGCCTGGGTGAAGCGCAGCATCAGAAGTCGCATATCAGCGTCGCGGTTGAATTCTTCCTTGAGTCGCTCCGCCGGCAGGCGGTAGGCATAGCCCGCGCTCTGCACGATAGCGCGGCTCGGGCTGCTCTCGCCTCCCATGAAGACGGCGATTCCGACGACCCCCTCGTTGCCCACCACCGATATTTCGGCGGAATCGCCGTCTTCCGTGACATACAGCAGCGATATGATGCAATCAGTCGGAAAATAGACATAACGCGGGATATCTCCGGACTCGTACACCACCTGCCCGAGGGATAGATGCACCGCTTCGAGTTGAGGAAGCACGCGCTCTCGAACTTCGGCCGGGGCGGCCGTCAGGAGCTGGTTAACCTGCGGCGTGGGCGCTTCGGACATGCTCTCGACCGTGAAACTGAAACTAACCTTGGAAGAACTATCGCATTATACCATGTACATGTTTCTGCTATGTGCGCTATCGGACATACACGACGGGCCCTCGTGGAAGCGGCATCGAGGCGCCAGGCGCAGGGTTGGAGATGTCCCGGGGCCGGTTCTCTACCGTCAACATCGCCGGTTTCCAGCTATATGTCTTGGAGCACGACGAGGTGAAAATGACCATGCCGGTGGTGGTCGGGTAGTCTTGATTCCGAAAAACCCGGGTACTTCCTCACCGGAATCCGAGGAACCCAAGGATGAACAGCACGATGACGATAGCCCCGACGATGTAGATGATCTGATGCATGTGATACTCCTCTATATGGATGGTTCAAGCGACGAAACGCCTGAACCTGTCGAATGACGCACCATGGTAGGCGTCGCCGGATGCAGCGTCGGTTCGCTACCGCACAAACGTGGTTTGGCGGGATCGGGGCTGCCTGGCGTCAACGTTTAGAAGCTGTCGGGGCGCTTTGACAGGCTCTGTCCGTTCGTGGAGTCATGTTCGATAGCAGACAGACGGGGGGAGGGAGTTGTCGTAACCTCCATTCAGCAGGGTTGCTTCCACATCCGGAAACAACGCCAACCAGGAGAAAAGCAATGACGAGGCTCAGGACAATAACAAGTACAGCCTTGGTTACGGGCATGCTGCTTGTCGCAATATCCGGCTGCGAAAAGGGTGCTGCTGAGAAGGCCGGCGAGAGCATCGACGAATCCGTCGAGAAGATCGGCAAGTCGATCGAAGAAACGGGGGAAAGCATCCAGGACGCGGGCCGGTCCGCCGCCGACTGATGGGCGGCAACATGAGCTTTCACAGCAGAACATTCGCGGCCGTGGTATTTGCGCTGTCGACGATCCTGGTCGGCGCATGCGCGACCACAACCACCGGCGGCGCCGTCGGCGCAGACCGGTCTCAGTTCATGCTGGTGTCGTCCGGGGAGTTGAACCAGCTGGCCGCCCAGGGCTACGCTGATCTGAAATCACAGGCGTCGCAGAAGGGTGTTCTCAATCGGAACCGCGCCATGGTTCAGCGGGTGCGTACGATTACAAACCGCATCCGGCCGCAAACCCGGGTCTTCCGGTCCGATGCCCCGGGCTGGGCATGGGAAGCCAATGTCATCAGCAGCGACCAACTGAACGCATTCGTCATGCCCGGCGGCAAGGTCATGATTTACTCCGGGCTCGTCGACCGACTCCATCTCAGCGACGACGAAATCGCGATCGTGCTGGGGCATGAGATCGCCCACGCGTTGCGTGAGCATTCGAGGGAGCAGGTATCACAGGCACTGGCCGCCCGGTCGATGATCGGCCTCGGCACCGCTATCTTCGGCCTTGGCAGCGGCTCCGCCAATCTTGCCGGCGCCGGCTACCAGGCACTTCTGGCCACGCGGTTCAGCCGCGGCCACGAAAGCGAGGCCGACCGCATCGGACTGGAGCTTACCGCACGCGCGGGTTACGACCCGCGCGCCGGGATCACGTTGTGGAACAAGATGCTGAACGCCAGGCAGGGCGGCAGGTCCCCGGAGTTTCTGAGCACACACCCCGCCGAATCCAGCCGTGTGCACCAGATCCAGGCGTTGCTGCC
>JBEPXV010000438.1:0-2668 GCA_041641695.1 Gammaproteobacteria bacterium
TTCCGGCGCGTCACGGCCGGCACACGTACCAGTAGTTCTGGAAGTCGTGGTCGAGCTCGTGGACCTCGATCTCGCTGAAGCCTGCGGCATCGAAGTACGCCAGTGCTTTCTCCTTTCCCCACATGGCACCGAGGCCCTCGCCATCCTGGGCGAGCGATACCGTCATGCAGTGCATGCAGGAGACCGTATAGAGCAGCGGCCCAATGGGGTGGCCACGGTCCCCGTGGTGATGACTCGAGCCCTTGATGTCCTGGGCCAGGTAGACGCCGTCGTCGGCAAGGACCCGGCGTATGCCTCTCAGTACCGCCAGCGGGTCCTTCTGATCGTGTACGGCATCGAAGGTAGTGACCAGCTCGAATGCCCCCGGCTCGGCGTCGCCCTCGCCCAGGCCGGCGGCGTCGCGGACCTCGAAGCGCACGTTGCCATTGCCGGACTCGCGGGCCTGCTTCCTGGCGAACTCGACCGCTTCCCGGGAGAAGTCGTAGCCCGTGAAGCGGCTGTTCGGGAACAGGCCGGCCAGCGTGTTCAACGCCTTGCCGCGGCCGCAGCCCACGTCCAGCACCCGGATGCCCTGCTCGAGCCGCTCGCACAGCCCCGGCACCAGCGGCAGGATATGGGTCTCCAGTGCCGGCACCACCGACTGGCCGCTGTCCTCGGCCATGACCTCGTGGAAGCGCACGAACCTCTCATAGGGCACGCCCCCGCCATTCCGGAAGCAGTGCACGATATCGTCCTCCACCGAGCCCAGCAGCGGTATATATTGCGCGAAGACCGCCACGTTGTCGGTGGGCGAGTTGCGGCAGAGACTGGCGGCATGCTCGCCGGGCAGATGGTAGGTGCCGCTTGCCGGATCCTGGACCACGATATCGCCGACAGTCATCGCCCCGAGCCATTCGCGCACGTAGCGCTCATCGAGGCCGGCCCGCTCGGCGATCTCGCCGCTGGTTGCCGGCGCCATCCCGGCCAGGGTGTCGAACAGCCCTGTGCGATGGCCGATGGATACCATCAATGCCAGGGAGCCGGAGTTCAGCATGTCCACCAGGCGGTCGGCGAATGCCTCCGCGCGGCCTTCATCGAACTCG
This sequence comes from Gammaproteobacteria bacterium, assembly GCA_041641695.1. GTDB lineage: Bacteria > Pseudomonadota > Gammaproteobacteria > Arenicellales > JAANXG01 > JAANXG01. The sequence goes on from JBEPXV010000438.1 coordinate 1,083, forward strand.
CTGTGCGCGACCTGTGCTTCAGTTATAACAGACATGGTTTATCCTCCTGATTGCACGGATATTTCCGGGGTTTGAACGAATGGACGCAAGGATGGAGAATTCCGGGAGCGCAGGCTAGTGATCTCGTGGTATGGTTCGTTCACATATGGTTTGTGCGTGCAAAATCAGGTGGTTACGGTCTCCCGAGCGCCGTCCCAGGCCATTCGCGGCCAGGCGGCCGCGCGGCGAGCTGCACCCGCGGTACGGTTTTCCGGGAAGATGAGCATGGGCAGGGGGCAGGCGACCCGCGAGCGGATCCTGGACATCATGGAGGCGTCGGTGCTGGAGAAGGGCTTCGGCGCAACCTCCATCGAGGAAGTGATTGCCGAGGCCGGGATCACCAAGAGCGGATTCTTCTATCATTTCCAGAACAAGAACGAGCTGGCCAGGGAAATATTGCAGCGCTACATGGAGCGGGACGATGCGTTGTTCGACGACGTGTTCAGCCGCGGTCGGGAGCTTGCGGATGATCCGCTGCATGCCTTCCTGGTGGGACTGAAGCTGCTGGCCGAGACCATGTCCGACATGCCCCAGGCGAATCCGGGCTGCTTGGTGGCCACCTACAGCTACCAGGAGAACCTGTTCGACCGGGAGGTGCGTGAATTGAACCGGCATATCGTTTTTCACTGGCGGGCGCGTTTCCGGGGCCACTTTGAAGCCATCCTCGAGCGCCACGAGCCCAGGCTGGAGTTTGATCCGGACGCGATGGCCGACATGGTCACCGCGGTCATCGAGGGCGGGCTGGTGCTGGTCCGGGCGACCGGCGACCGGCGCATACTTCCCGACCAGATCATGCTGCTTCGCAATTACGTGAAGCTGCTGTTCGAAGGTGATGCGCGTAAGCCGGCCGGAGGCCCGGGATGAGCAGCCAGCCGTCACCGGCCGCGTCGGGTCTGCCCGACGGCTTCGCCTACGTGGACGAGATCGTCCCGGGCCTGTTCGTGGACCTGAAGTACTGCACGTCGGATAACTTCCTCGGCGAGCCCGTGGACGGCTACCAGGCGCCGCGGGTCATCGCCACGACGCCCGCGGCCGGCGCCCTGCGCGCCGTGCAGGAGGAGCTGATGCTGTTCGGGCTGGGGCTGCACGTATTCGACGCCTACCGGCCGCAGCAGGCGGTGGACCATTTCATCCGGTGGGGCAGGGACGACACGGATACCAGCACCCGTGAGCGGTTCTATCCCGGCCGCCACAAGCAGCAGTTGTTCGACGAGGGCTACATATCACGACGATCCAGCCACACACGCGGCAGCACCTTCGACCTGACGGTCGCGACCGTCGCGGACGACACGCCCCTGGACATGGGCACCGAGTTCGACTTCTTCGGCCCGGCGTCCTGGCCCCAGTGGCCGGATGCCACCCCGGCGCAGAAAGCCAACCGCCTGCTGCTGCGCGGCATCATGGGCAAGCACGGGTTTGAACCCCACGACTACGAGTGGTGGCACTTTACGTTGAAGGATGAGCCGTTCCCTGACACCTACTTCGACTTTCCCGTCGGTTGATGGCGCCGCATACCGGGGCATCGTCAGCGATGCAATACCTCTCGC
>JBEPXV010000439.1:0-2642 GCA_041641695.1 Gammaproteobacteria bacterium
CGTAATGATGGCCTTGATGGCGATTGCCATCATCATCAATCCGGTACCGAGCGCGCCGATTGCCCTGGCGGCGGGCGCGGCTTTCGGGCACGTATGGGGCACGGTCTATGTCGTGGCGGGCGCCACGATCGGCGCGCTGGGGGCATTCTGGATCGCGCGCCTGCTGGGTCACCGGCTGCTCGTTCAGTGGTTCGGTGACCGGATTCAGACCGGATGGGTGGGTTCCCAGAATACGCTGACGGGACTGGTGTTCGTCTCCCGCCTGATCCCGTTCATATCCTTCGACCTGGTGAGCTACGGCGCCGGCTTGACGCCCCTCAAAACCTGGCGGTTTACGGCAGCGACATTGATCGGGCTCGTCCCGGTGAGCTTTCTGTTGACCCACTTCGGCGGCGAGCTGGCGGCCGCCGGTCTCGACCGGTTGTTGATCATAGTGCTGCTGCTGGGCTTCGCAACCCTGCTGCCGTTGCTCGTTCACCGACGTCGAAAACGACGCCACGCCCGGCAGCGGGAACGGGCGCGCGGCCACCCGGACTGAGCCGGCTTTCACCGACGGGCCGGAAGGCGCAATCGCCGGCGACATTCAGCCGGGCTGCCGCCGCGGGCGCATCCATTCACCACAACAGAAGCCCGGCGATCAGGGCCACGAACACCAGGAATACGAGCCCGGCTTCCCGGCGGGCTCCGTCTTCGCCAAGCTCCGCCCGCCGCTGCAGCATCTCCAGGCGGGGCGCCCGATCCGCCGGGCCCGTGCCGACCAGCGCGAAGTAACCGGCAAGCCCTCGCTGTGCCAGCGCCACGCCGCGGTCCCCGAGCGCGGCCAGCCAGACGATGCCGTCGCCCGGCGGTATGGGTGGCGGCCGCCGCCTGGCCCAAACCGCCGCGCCGCCGATGAGCCCGCCGACAGCCAGGGGCCAGGCCAGGCTCAGGATCTTCTCCCCACTCGGCAGAATCAAGTCCCGAATCGCGGCCGCGTCCCGGCCGACGACCTCCGTCCAGGGCATCCACCACGCGCCCAGCAGGGCGGCGCCGGTGCACAGCAGCCAGCCCGGCATTACCCAGGGCGGATTGGCCCCGCGCTGCGTGCGCCCGAGCATGCAAATCAGAAACCGCAGCGCCAGCAAGGTCGTCGCGACGGCCCCCGCGCCCAGAATGACGCTCCACCAGGGCGACGCCGGCAGCGCGGACTTGGCCAGCAGCTTGGCAACGGCGCCGCTGGTGAACGGCAGCCCCGCCAGGGCCAGGGCCGGCAACGCCATGAGCACCCACACGAGCGTTCGCGGCCGCGCGCCGGCCGGCAGCTTCAACCCGGTCGACAGGAACAGAGCGCCCTTCGCCAGGCCGTGGTGCAGCGCATACAGGGCGATCACGGTCACCAGGACCGGCGCCTGTCGCGGGGCGGCCATGGCCGCCCCCAGCAGTACGGTCATCAGTCCCATCTGGCTGATGCTGGAGTAGGCCAGCACCGCCTTGGGCGATTGCTGACATACGCCTATGGCGGCGCCGCCCAGAGCGGCGATCGCCCCGGCCGAAGCGACCGGCAGGCTCCAGTAAGCGGGCAGCGCCTCGCCGAGTGGCAGGACCAGCAGCCAGCCCAGCAGTCCCGCCTTGATCATGGCCCCGCTGAGCACGGCGCTGGCCGGCGCCGGAGCCACAGGGTGGGCCAGGGGCAGCCAGAAGTGCAGCACGGGAAGCCCCGCCTTGACCCCGAATCCCAGCCACAGCAGGCCCGCCGCCAGCGCCCCGTCGCCGGATATCGCCACGGCACGCGGCAGATCCGACAGCATGAGGCTGTCCGCCGCACGCGAGCCCATCAACAGACCCACCAGCAGCAGCATCTCACCCAGCAGGGCCATGATCAGGTACACCCGGCCGGCGTATTGGGACTCCCGGGTGCCGTCGTGCACCACCAAGCCGTAGGCGGCAAAGGTCATGAGGGCGAAAAAGGCGTAGAACCCGGGAGCGTCCAGGGACAGGATCAGGCCGAGGTTGCCGGCCAGGGTGAGCAGCCAGAAAACGCTGAATCGGCGCAGCCCGTCCCGGTCCGTGTACCCAGCCGCGTAGATGCCCGCCGCCGTCCACAGCAACGCCGTGAGCAGCATGAACAGCCGGCGCGGCTCATCCAGTGACCACACCGCCCCGTAGAACAGGTAGGGCAGCGACAATGCTTCCCCTTCGATCCATACCACTGCCAGCAAAAGCGCGGGCAGCGCCGCACCCGACAGCAGGCCGCGCAGCAGCCAGGCCGGCCGGCCGCGCAGCGCGAGCAGCGCACCGAGCAGCGGCGTCCCGACCGTGACGAGCATCAAAGCGGTCATGGCAGGTACTCCCGGGCCGCGATCAGCTCCGCCCAGGACAGGGGGCTGAACGGCATGGCAGCGAGCACCCCCACCAGCAACGTGCCGGCGGCCGTGAACAGCGGCGGCCACAACAGCCAGGCCCCGGTTTCGAAACGGCCGCCAAACGGGTCGGTAGGCCAGGTGGCCGCCGGCGGCCGGAACCACAGCCGGTGCAGGACGGGAAGAAAATAGGCGGCGTTCAGCAGGCTGCTCGCCACCAGCACCAGCACCACCCATTCCACCCCGGCGGCCAAGGCGCCGGAGCCCAGGGTCCATTTGGTCACGAAGCCCGCCATCGGGGGC
>JBEPXV010000440.1:0-2637 GCA_041641695.1 Gammaproteobacteria bacterium
CGTCACGGTGAGCGGCTGCCGGTCGGCGACGCCACGCTGCGGGCCATCCATACCCCCGGGCACGCCTCCAACCACCTGTGCTACCTGCTGGAAGAGGAGCAGGTCCTGTTTTCCGGCGACCACATCATGCAGGGGTCGACGGTGGTCATCAATCCGCCGGATGGGCATATGGGTGATTACCTGCGGTCCCTGGATGAGCTGCACGGCGAAGACATCGCCTATATCGCCCCGGGCCACGGCTTTCTGCTGGACGATCCCTACACGGTCATCAACCGAATCATCGCTCACCGCAACGACCGGGAAGCGAAAGTGTTGGCGGGGATGCGAAGGCTGCGCGAGGCAACGGAGGCCGAATTGCTGCCGGAGGTGTACGACGACGTGCCGGTGGCGCTGCACGGTGTAGCCAGTCGGTCCCTGCTGGCGCATCTGACCAAGCTGCGTGACGACGGCGCGCTGCGCGAGTCGGGCTCGTTGTGGATCCTGACGCAGTAGGGCGGAAATGTGCCGGCGCCGGAAAATCGGGTCCTGTCGCGACAGGTAACCGGCGTTGACATAAGCCGGCCAGCGGAGCCGGTCGATCAGATAAGTATCGCCCGGAACATATAGAAGAAGATCACCGCCAGGAACGCGCCGGCCGGCAGGGTAATGATCCAGGACATGAAGATCATGCGTACGACGCTCATATTGATGGCTGCCATGCCGCGCGCGATCCCGACGCCGAGGATCGCGCCTACCAGCGTGTGGGTCGTGGAGATGGGCAGGCCGGTGCCGGATGCCAGGACCACGGTCGTGGCGGCGGCCAGAGTGGCCGCGAAACCGCGGCTGGGCGTGAGATCCGTGATCTTCGTGCCGACCGTGGCCATGACGCGGTAACCGTAGAACACCAGGCCCAGGACGATCCCCACGCCGCCGATCAACAGAATCCACAAGGGCACCGTGGACTCCGCTGCAACGTTGCCGCCGGTCTGGGCCACTGACACCACAGCCGCCACCGGTCCGATGGCGTTGGCCACGTCGTTCGAGCCGTGGGCAAAAGCCATGGCGCAGGCCGTGACCATCATCAGCACACCAAATACGCGCTCGACGCTGGCGTAATGAAAATCGCGATCCGCCCGGGGATCCTCTCGCACCCGTCGTACCGCGACCGCCCCGATGGCCATCAATACCGCGCCGCACAGCGCCGCATACCCGTAGCTCTGGACCGTGGTCACCTCGAGCCCGACATGCTTCAGCCCCTTGAGCAGGGTGACCAGGGTGACGACGAATCCCACCAGGAACATGTAAACGGGGACATACGTCTTTGCGCGGGCAAAGGGCTCCGCGGTGTCGAGAATCAGGCGCTGCACGCTTCGAAACAGCACAAAGGCGATGGAGCCGGCGAGCACCGGGGAGACCACCCAGCTCATCACGATAGAGCCCACCTTGCCCCATTGCACCGCGCCAAAGCCGAGCCCGACCGCCGCAAATCCGACAATGGCACCAACGATGCTGTGGGTCGTCGACACCGGCCAGCCGGCCCAGGATGCCACCAGCAGCCAGATGCCCGCGGCGAGCAGCGCGGCGAGCATGCCGCAGACCAGCAGGTCGGGAGAGCCGGCCAGCAGCTCGGCGTCGATAATGCCCTTGCGTATGGTGTTCGTCACCTGGCCGCCCGCGGCGACCGAGCCAAGCAGCTCGAACACCGCCGCAATTACGATCGCCTGCTTGACGGTCAGTGCGCGCGACCCCACGGACGTACCCATGGCGTTGGCGACGTCATTGGCGCCGATACCCAGCGCCATGAACAGCCCGAGCAGGGCAGCAAGCAGGATATAGACCGTAGTCGGGTCCAAGGGGCCTCGCGTTCTTTTCTTGTTATAGAGGGTTACTTTGCGAGCATGACCTGCAGACGGCTGCCGACGCGTTGCGCGCGGTCGCCGAGGTCGCCGGTCCAGTCGATGATGCGATACAGAAACATCACGTCCACCGGCGGCAGGTCACGTTCAATGTCGAACAGCTTTGAACGGATCCGGACCTGGATGACGTCGGTGTCCTTTTCGATGCGGTCCAGCTCCTTGATCATGTCTTGTACCCGCTCCACTTCGACCCCGCTGAAGCCGGTCTCGACCAGCTCGTCCAGCTCGTCGATGATTCGATGCGCCTGCTTGCAGGCATCGACACCACGGCTGACGAACCTGGCGAAATCTTCCGCAATGCTCTCCGGGATGGTCATGCGGCGACCGCGAATCAAACCCGCAATATCCTTGGCGCGATTGGCGATGCGGTCCTGCATGTTGAGAACTTCCAGAATGTCGCGGCGCTCCACGGGCATGAACAAGGTTCGGGGAAGATGCAGCCGCAGCTCGTGCTTCAGATCGTCGGCTTCATCCTCGTGGCGGGCAATCTCTTCCTGAATGACCGCGACGCGATCCAGGTCGTTCGCCAGCACCCCTTCAACCAGCGAATTCAGCGGCGCAACGGTCTCCATTACCTTGACCATGTGTTGCTGCAGCGGCTTGACCGGCGAGGAGCCGAAGATGTTCAGCAGAGGATTTCTTGTCGGCACTGGTGGTTTGCCCGCATGATTTCGAGAGTGATTGGAATCCGAAGTCTAATATGGATCACATGCCCGCGAAAGGCTCCCCTCGATCCCCGAAA
>JBEPXV010000441.1:0-2624 GCA_041641695.1 Gammaproteobacteria bacterium
GCCGCCGCACGGCGGGCAACACGAGGCACCAGGCGAGCAGAATGAGCGATCCGACTTCAGACGCGCCGCGGCGATCCAGGCGGCGCAGGAAGGCCCGCTCGTCGGCGGACGACGCGCCGGCGGTTGATCAACTTCCCTGGGAACAACCGCGCTTTGTCGACCCGCCCACCGAGCCCCTGGACGCCGAAGGCGTGGAGCGGATTCACGATGCCGCCATGCGGATCCTGGAGGAGATCGGTATAGAGTTCCTGCACGACGACGCCCGGCGATTGCTCAAGGATGCGGGATGCGAGGTGGCGCCGGATTCGACCAACGTGCGCATGGACCGCGAGTTCGTGATGGCACAGGTGGCCGAGGCGCCGTCTTCGTTCACCATCACCCCGCGCAATCCCGAACGCCGGGTGGTTGTCGGCGAAGGCCACTGTGCCTTCGGCCAGGTTGCCAGCCCGCCCAACGTATCGGACCTGGACAACGGTCGGCGCAACGGCAACCGCCAGGATTTTCAGAACCTGCTGAAGCTCGCCCAGAGCTTCAACTGCATCCATCTCAACTGCGGCTACCCGGTCGAGCCGATCGACATCCATCCCTCCATCCGGCATCTCGACGCGGTGTTCGATCTGCTGACGCTGACGGACAAGGCGCTGCAGCCCTATCCCCTCGGCAAGGAGCGCATCGAGGATGCCATGGAGATGGTGCGCATCGCCGGCGGGCTGACCTGGGAGGAGTTCGAGGCGACGCCTCGCATGTTCACCAACATCAACTCGTCCTCGCCCCTCAAGCACGACTGGCCGATGCTGGACGGCGCGATGCGCCTGGCCCGCCACAGGCAGCCGGTGATTGTCACGCCCTTCACGCTCGCCGGCGCCATGGCGCCGGTGACCATCGCGGGCGCCGTGGCCCAGCAGACCGCCGAGGCGCTGGCGGCCATCGCCCTGCTGCAGGTAGCGCAGCCCGGCACGCCGGTGGTGTACGGCTCGTTCACCTCCAATGTCGACATGAAAACCGGCGCGCCCGCGTTTGGCACCCCGGAGTACATACGCGCGACCCAGATGTCGGGCCAGATGGCGCGCCGTTACAATCTGCCGATTCGGGCCTCCAATGCAAACGCCTCGAATGTCCCCGACGCCCAGGCGACCTGGGAGAGCGCCTTCTCCCTGCAGGCCGTTTCATCGGCCCATATCAACATCGTTTATCATGCCGCGGGCTGGCTCGAGGGCGGGCTGTGCGCGAGCTTCGAGAAGTTCATCATTGACTGCGAGCTGCTGCAACAGCTCGCCTACTACCACCAGCCGGTGTCGGTCGCCGAGGACGACCTCGCGCTCGAGGCCATCCGCGGGGTAGGCCCCGACGGCCATTTCCTCGGCTGTGAGCATACCCAGCAACGCTACAAGACCGCTTTCTACAGTCCTTTTCTTTCGGACTGGAGCAATTTCGAGCAATGGGAGCAGAAGGGGTCGGTGACCGCCACCCAGCGCGCCAACCGGGTCTGGAAAAGGGTTCTCGAAGCGTATCAGCCGCCGCCTATGGACCCGGCGGTCCGGGAGGAGCTGGAGTTCTTTGTCGAGCGCCGTAAGCGCGAGGGCGGCGCCCCGACTGATTTCTAGCGGCGATATTGCCCTGCGCTGTACTTCGGAATTAATCCCGACAAATGCATGCGCAGGGGCCGTCCTTTGATCGGCCGACACGGCAAAGTATTGGTGACGGTGCCTTCCCGCACATCGCTCCATCATCACACGGGAGCGGGCGCCGGCGGGTGCTTTTTCAGTCGCTGCTCGGGATTCACGCCGATAAATGTCCGCAATCGGGGGGGGATTGAGTCCAGGGCACCTGCGTTCCCGGTCATGACCGCTCGGGGCCCCCAGTACGTTGTCGCCTTCGGTAGTTATCTCTCCCCGATACTCGCTTTGTGAAAAAGCACCCGCCGGCGCCCTGATGGAAGTTCGGGGGGAGGCGAGGTTCTACGTCGTCTCGCTCCGATTGCAGTGATGCGAATTGCGTAGGTCGGGATTTATCCCGACTTGTGGATGTCCGGGCACCGTTCTTCTCTGAGCCGACACGGAGAGGTATTGGCGATGATGCCTTCCTACGCGTCGGCCCATCAGTACACGGGAGGGGGCCACCCTGGGACCTTGTCGAGGGTCAGCCGGAAACGTCGTCATGAATGCCGACCTACAGCTCGGTGAAATAGCACCCGGCAGCGCCCTGATGGTAATTCGGGCGAGGAGGTGAAGTTCTACTGCGGGCCACCTAACCGGCCGTGCTGCACATTCACGACAATTTTCTCAGCGTTCTTGGCGCACTCGGCGAGAGGATTCAAAGGCGCCAAAGCATCCGCGACCCGGCGGCCCGGGTGCTCAGCTCTCGACGGGTGTTTCCGGGTCGTTGCCCCATTCGGACCAGGAGCCGGCATAGCCCTTCACCGACGGGAAGCCGAGGTGTTTGAGCATCACGTAGCTGTGGGCCGAACGGTGATGGGTGTGACAGTACGCGAACACGTCCTTGTCGGCGGTGATACCGCGGTCGTTCAACAGCTGCCGCAGGGCATCGTCTGGATATAGTCTGGCGTCGTTGGATCGGTCGATGCAGTCCAGCCAGTTCAGGTTGACGGCGCCGGGGATATGACC
>JBEPXV010000442.1:0-2620 GCA_041641695.1 Gammaproteobacteria bacterium
ATATGAAACGTTTGGCATTTCGGAGAGCAAACCTGACAAACTGACACAATTTTTATTAAGTGTAACAGACTTAAAATTAGCACTATCCGCCAAATGTTTTATATACTTTGTTGAACTAAATCCGCCTGCGCGGATAGCTTTATTAAAAGTACCCGATTCTTTCCATAATTTTAATTTTTTAACCTATAAAATTTAAGATCATGAGAAAGAAATCGGGTTTTACTATTGTAGAACAAGCTATTGAACTTGTTCCTGAATTCGAAAAAGTTGTTCGTAAATTGGAACAACAGGTTACACTTCGTGGCCAGAGTAAAAGTACTCTCCAAAACTACATCCGGCGCATTGCCCTTTTTGTGCTGCATTTCGGGAAGCTTCCCGAGCAAATTGACCCGGAAGAGATCAACGAATACCTGGTGGCCCTGGCCCGGGATTCGAAATCTCCTTCACGCAGCAGTTTTAAACACATGGTCTATGGGCTTCGCTATTACTATCGCCTGCTGGGTATGAACAAGGACGCCATTGCCCTGCCTTCACTGAAGAAAGATACAAAACTTCCGGTAATTCTCAATAGACAGGAGTTGAAAGAACTCTTTGCAGCGCCGACCTTACTTAAACAACGGATTGTCTTGACTTTGATTTATTCAGCGGGATTACGTGGCCAGGAAGTAATCAACCTGAAGATATCTGATATCGATTTTGAAAGAAAGACCATCCATATCAGGCAAAGCAAATATAAGAAGGACCGGGTAGTTCCTCTGGCCGACAGCATGGCCTTTGGATTGAGAAAATATCTGGCAGCAGAAAACCCGCACATCTGGTTGTTCAACGGCAAGGAAGCCGATGGCAGGTACAGTGTCCGGGGACTTTCCTGGGTGTTTAGAGAAAACCTAAAGAAAACATCCATTTCCAAGGAGGTAAACCTGCATTCCCTGAGACATTCTTACGCCACGCATTTGCTGGAGCAGGGCGTGAACATCGTAACACTGAAAGAACTGCTTGGTCATGCTGAGATTACCACCACCATGATCTACCTGCATATTGCCCAATGCCAGTTGGTAAAGGCCCACAGTCCCCTGGATTCGCTTTATAATTATTCCGGGCATGCGGCCAAAGTTTGAGCTGGCAGAAGCGATAGATTTTTTCGGTACCAGACTTGCAGCCAAATACTCTTTAACGCCTCTGCAACAAAAAGTACTGGAGAAGATTGCCAGTTGCCGCACAGCCTCCCTTGGGGGACATGAAGAGATGTGTGATACCTGTGGCGCGATCCGTTACAGCTACAACAGCTGTGGTGACCGGCACTGTCCCAAATGTCAGGCAGCCAAACAGGCATTTTGGATCGATGACTTAATGCAGCGAACTCTGCCGGTGAAACATTACCACATAATTTTCACTGTTCCTCACCAGTTGAATGGACTTTGTCTGCATAATCAAGGATTGTATTATAATCTGCTGTTCGCTGCCGTATGGCATACCCTTCGTTCATTCGGATACACGCATTACGGGGTGGAAAGCGGAGCCGTGGCAGTTTTACATACCTGGGGACAGAACCTCTCGCTGCATCCGCACATTCATTGCATTGTTCCCTCCGCAGGCTACACTCTTGATGGAAGGTGGAAGAATATCGGTCCTTCGGGGAATTTCCTCTATCCGGTCAGCCAGCTAAGCAATACTTTTAAGGGGAAGTTCCTGGACAGCCTCAAACGGGCCCTGCGAAAACGCAGTAAACTGCCGCTTTTTGATCCGAAGCTGCAACAAGTGTATAAAACCCGGTGGGTGGTGCATTGTGAACCTGCCCTGGCAAGCGCAGAACATGTAATTAGGTACCTGGGACAATACACTCACCGTGTAGCCATAACCAACCAAAGGATCCTGAATATTGCCGGTGACAAGGTTACTTTCATTGCCAAAGATTACCGCGACAGGGCCATCAAAAAGCCGGTTACCATGGACGGGGTGGAGTTCCTGCGACGCTTTACCCTGCATATCCTGCCTACACGATTTGTGAAGATCAGATACTTCGGTATTTATAATCATACGTTCAAAAGAAAGCAGGGATTGCAGTTTGTGCCCGACACAAAACCGGATATTCACACCTTGATAAAAAACAAGGAGTCTCCTGAAACCCGGCTGCAACGATTTGAACGACTTACAGGCTATAATCCCTGTCAGTGTACGGTATGTAAAAAAGGCCGGATGATTGTACTAAGGGAACTACCCAGGATCCGATCGCCGGGCGGGGTAGCTGCTCCCGATTTTTTAGTGTCAACTTATTAAGTCCGGCTTAGCTTGCATTAACCTGGCCGGGAGAAGTATGTACATCAGGGAGCAAAAATCGCTTCAAATCCCGGAATTATCGCCTTTTTTTTATATAGCAAAAAAGCAAGAGGCAAAAAAACTCCAGGACTTCAAGGAATCTTCAAGCTGCCCGATTCCCAAAAACAACAAAAAACGTCATTAAGTGCATAGCTTGCCTGCTGATAGCCCGGCGGGTGTAGTTCAACACGGACTCCTCGCTGGGTCTTGCAGACCGCTCAGAGTCCTATTTATTAGCTACAGTGCGTTTTGTATACACTTTATTGTCATTAATTCATGGCAAGGTATAACAAAAAATACCTAC
>JBEPXV010000443.1:0-2620 GCA_041641695.1 Gammaproteobacteria bacterium
TGAAGCCGGAGCTGCAGGGCGTCCACGGCGCCGAAGAGCAGGGCGGCGAAGGCGCAGCGCCACGGGTCCCAGCGGCCCAGCACCACCAGGGCGATGCACACCCAGCCGCGTCCGGATATGATGCCGAAGGTGAATGCGTTGAACTGGGCAAGGGAGAAATACGCGCCGGCGATCCCGAACAGGGCGCCGGAGATCATCAGGGCGGTATAGCGCATCCACGCCACAGAGACCCCGGCCGAGGCGGCGGCATTGGGATTCTCGCCCACGGTCCGGAGGCTCAGCCCCCAGGGCGTGCGATAGAGTACAAACGCGACGAGAGGCACGAGAAGGAAAGCGATATACACGACGGTCACGTGGTCGAAGAGGATCGGCCCGATGACGGGAATGTCGGAAAGCAGGGGGATGGTGGCGGTCTCAAAGGCGTCCACGTTCGGCGGCCGCGACGGCTGGCCGAAGATCAGCCGGTAGCCGAAGAACGCCAGCCCCGTGCACAGCAGCGTGACGCCCAGGCCGGACACGTGCTGGCTCAGACCCAGGGTTACAGTGAGCAATCCCATCAGGGCACCGAAGGTGATCCCGGTGGCGGCGGCGACGGCGACCCCGATCCACAGGCTGCCGGTATAGTATCCGGCGCAGAACCCCGTCATGGCGCCCAGCAGCATAATGCCCTCGATGCCGAGATTCAGGACACCGGACCGCTCGCTGAACATCTCCCCCAGCGTGGCCAGCAGCAGCGGCGTCGCCACCCGCAGCATGGCAGTGAAAAAGCCGATGGTGAGGATCTGGTCGATGATGTCTATCATTGGTAGTCGGGAGTCAGGGGGTTGGAGTGAGGAGTCTGTGGTATGTCAACGCTCTACGAATTACGTATCACAAACCCCTAACTCCCAACCCCAGGCCCCTCACTCGTATTCTGTACTGCGTGAACAGCAGCGCCACGAGCATGCACAGCAGCGACGCTCCCTGTATCACGTCACCCAGATAGACGGGGACCCCGGTGGCGCGGGACATGGATTCGGAGCCGGTGGCGACGGCGGCGAAGAAGATCGCCGCCGGTATGACCCCCAGGGGATTGAGGCGCGCGAGCATGGCGATGACGATGCCGGTATAGCCGTAGCCCGGGGACAGGGATGCCATCACCTGGAAATGCAGACCCGCTACTTCGCCGACGCCGGCCAGGCCCGCGAGGCCACCGGACAGCACCGCGGTGAGGAACACGACGCGGTTGACCGGAATGCCGGCGTGGGCCGCGGCGCGCGCATTCTCGCCAACGGCCCGGATCGAAAACCCGAGCGTGGTGCGGGTCATCAGCAACCATACGAGCACTGCGCCCAGCGCAGCCAGAAGCACCCCCAGATGCAGGCGCGTGGCCGTTAGCAGTATCGGATACTCGGCGTCCATGCGTATGTCGGGAGAATCCGGGTAGCCGCTGAGCGGGTCCTGCCACGGGCCGCTGAGCAGCGCCATCATGGCGTAGAAGATGACGAAGTTGAGCATCAGGGTCGCGACGACGTCGTCCACCCTGAGGCGCACTTTGAGAAAGGCCGGAAGGGCCGCCCACAGACCACCGGCGACGGCGCCGCCCAGGATCATGCCGAGCACCAGCAGCCATGCCGGCAGACCCTCCAGGGCGCCGATGTATGCGGCCGCCATGGCACCGGCCAGCAGCTGCCCCTCGGCGCCGATGTTCCAGAACCGGGCGCGGAACGCGACGGCCACCGCCAGGCCGGTGAACACCAGCGGCGCCGCCTTGACCAGGGTCTCGATGATGCTGATCCGACCGCCGAAGGCGCCCTTGAACAACGCGATATACGCGTCCAGGACATTGGCGCCCGCGGCGACGATCAGGCCGCCGCACAATACAAGCGTGGCCAGCACGGCGATCACCGGCAGCGTGACATTCATCCACGCGGGCGTGACAACGCGGGTCTCGAGACGGACACGCATCAGGCTGCTGCCGCCATGGCGAGAGATCGATTCATGCCGCCCTGGCGCCGGTCATCAACAGGCCGACTTCCGCGGGGGTCGTTGCCGCGGCGTCGAGCTCGCCCACGATGGTGCCCTCGTACATCACCAGGATACGGTCGGCCAGGGCGAACAACTCTTCGAGGTCCTCGCTGACCAGTAGTACGCCGCGGCCCCCGGCACGCATCTTCAGGAACTGGTCATGAACGAACTCCACGGCAGCAACGTCCAGGCCGCGCGTCGGCTGGGCGGCCACCAGCACCAGGGGGTCGAAGGCCATGGCGCGGGCCAGCAGTACCTTCTGAAGATTGCCGCCGGACAGAGTACCGGTACGCACCTCGGCGCTCTCGGTGCGGATGTCGAATTTCTCGATCTGCTCCAGGGCAAACCGGCGTACGGCCCGCCGGTTCTGCCAGCCGAAGCGGCTGAAGGGAGGACGGTGCGCCAGGGGCAGCATGATGCTGTCCAGCAACGGCAGGTTGGTGAGCAGGCCGGCGCCCATCCGGTCCTCGGGGATGTGCGTGACTCCCAGGTCCTGCATGTCCCGCGCACTGGCGGCTCTCACGGCCCGGCCGTCCACCGCCATGTGGCCGCGTCTCGGTGTCATCACGCCCGCAATCACTTCCGCGAGCTCGCGCTGGCCGTTGCCGGAAAC
>JBEPXV010000444.1:0-2618 GCA_041641695.1 Gammaproteobacteria bacterium
ACGCCAATGCCCTGCAGAAGCCCAAGCGCTTCTTCGGCGCGGCCCGCAACATCGAGGAGGGCGGCAGCCTGACGATCCTCGCCACCTCCCTGGTGGACACCGGCTCCAAAATGGACGACGTGATCTATGAGGAGTTCAAGGGCACCGGCAACTGCGAGATCCACCTGGACCGGCGAATTGCCGAGAAGCGGGTCTACCCGTCGATCATCATCAGCCGCTCCGGCACCCGGCGCGAAGAGCTGCTCACGGACCCCAGCGAGCTTCAAAAGATCTGGCTGCTGCGCAAGCTGCTCCACCCCATGGACGATATCGAGGCAATCGAGTTCCTGCTGGACAAGCTGAAGGCCACCAAGACCAACGCGGAATTCTTCCAGTCCATGAAGCGCTAGGCGCAGGGCGCCCGTCCCCGGGCTTGTCCGGGCGTCGCTTTTGGCCTATCATCCCGCGCCCACACAGGGATCCAGCGTCAACCGAGAAGCGATATGAAACCCGAGATTCACCCCAAATTCGACGAGATCGACGTCGTCTGTGCCTGCGGAAACAAGTTCAAGCTGCGCTCCACTCTGGGCCGCGAGCTGCACGTGGACATCTGCTCGGCCTGCCACCCGTTCTACACCGGCAAGCAGAAGATCGTGGACACCGCCGGCCGCGTGAGCCGCTTCAAGGAAAAGTACCGCCGGTAACCGGCTCTACGCCCGACAATTTCTGGCAGTCGGGGCACGGATGGATGTCGGGGGTCTCCCGCGTTCCCGGAAACAAGCGGTGGGGACCCAATGCCGTTGGTGCCCGGGTTTGATATCTCTGGCCGGTATTCATCCCGACAGATTCAGGTCCCCGGCGCTGCGGTTCGGATGCCGCGGTGTATGCCGGGCGCAGGCCCCAAGCCGCATTTCCCCGGGGTCTCCCTACACCTCTATCATCTCGAAGTCGTCCTTGCTGGCGCCGCAGTCCGGGCAGGTCCAGGACTCCGGTATATCCTCCCAACGCGTACCGGCGGGAATATTCTCCTCGGGCAGGCCCTTCTCTTCTTCGTAGATGAACCCGCATATGACGCACATGTACGTTTTGTATTCCACGCTATTTCCTCGGGACGGGAGTTTGAGCTCGGCGGTGCTCGTCACGGCGGAGCGAGCGGCGGGCAATTATACGCATCCGCGGCCGCGACAAAACCCTCGCCCGGCAAAACAGTGGCGCGTCCGTGAATAACACGGCGAACCGGGAACCGGTGGCGACGCCGCGCGGCCTGTACGTGCTGACGGACCCCGCCCTGATCCCCGACGCCGAGCTGGTCGAGCGGGTCGGAGAGGCGATCCGGGGCGGCGCCGCCGCGGTCCAGTACCGCGACAAGCGTCCGGACCCCGGGGGCCACCTGGAACGCGCCCGTGCGCTGCGCGAGATCACCCGCCGGCTCGGTGCACTGTTGATTATCAACGACAACCCGCAGCTCGCCGTCCAGGTGGACGCCGACGGCGTGCACCTCGGCCGGGACGACCCGGACATCGAGCGCGCCCGCGCCGTGGTGGGCCGGCGCGCCATCGGCGTCTCCTGCTACAACGAGCTCGAGCGCGCCGTCGACGCTCAGGGCCGCGGCGCCGACTACGTGGCCTTCGGCAGCTTTTATCCGACCCGGACAAAATCCGGGACCGTGGCGGCGTCACCGGACCTGCTGCGGCGCGCCGGGCGCGCCCTGCGCATCCCGATGGTTGCCATCGGCGGCATCACGCCCGAAAATGGCGCGGCCCTGATCGCCGCCGGGGCCGAGGCACTCGCCGTCGTGAGCGCGGTGTTCGCGGCCGACGATCCGAAACAGGCGGCGGAACGGTTCAAGTCACTGCTTAACACAGCGAGTCCGAACTCATGAGCGCAGAATTCGAAGCGGCCCGGGCCGTTATACCCGGCGGCGTCAATTCGCCCGTCCGGGCCTTCAAGGGCGTCGGCGGGGAGCCGATTTTCATAGACCGGGCCGCGGGCCCCTACATGTGGGACGTGAACGGCAAGCGCTACGTGGATTACGTCGGCTCCTGGGGGCCGATGGTGCTCGGCCACGCCGACCGGGAGGTCATCGACGCCGTGAAGGCGGCCGCGGACCGGGGCCTGAGCTTCGGCGCCCCGACCACCATCGAGACTGAGCTGGCGGCGTACATCTGCGACCTGGTGCCGTCCGTGGACCGGTTACGCATGGTCAACTCCGGCACCGAGGCGACCATGAGCGCCCTGCGCCTCGCCCGGGGCTTCACCGGGCGCGACAAGATCGTCAAGTTCGAGGGCTGCTACCACGGCGGCGTCGACAGCCTGCTGGTGAAGGCCGGCTCGGGGGCGCTGACATTCGGCACGCCAACCTCGCCCGGTATTACCGCCGCCACCACCCGGGACACCCTGGTGCTCGATTTCAACGACGCGGCCGGGGCCCGGGACCTGTTCGAAACCCACGGCGACGAGATCGCCGCGGTGATCGTCGAGCCCGTGGCGGGCAACATGAACTGCGTCCCGCCGGTGGACGGTTTCCTGGAAACCCTGCGCGAATGCTGCACCAGCCACGGCGCGCTGCTCATCTTCGACGAGGTCATGACCGGGTTCCGGGTCGGGCCGGCGGGCGCCCAGGGCCTGTACGACATCGA
>JBEPXV010000445.1:0-2613 GCA_041641695.1 Gammaproteobacteria bacterium
CTGCGGCGCCATCCCCGTATCCGTGAGTATCGTCTTGATGGACCGTCCCATCCCGGGGTCGCGAATCTGGCTGGCGGACAGATTGACCGTCACAATTACGCGCGGCAGACCCAGGTCCTCCCATTGCCGTACCTGGACGCAGGCCTGGCGCAGGATGCTGAGACCCAGCGGATTGATCAGGCCGGCGTCCTCGGCCAGCGGAATGAATTCCCCGGGCGATATCAAGCCGCGCCGGGGATGCATCCATCGCGCCAGCGTCTCGACGGCCATCAACTTGCCCGTTGCCGCTGCATAAATAGGCTGGAAGTAAGGCGTAATCTGATCCTCGGAGTCGATGGCGTCGCGCAATTCCTGTTCCATCGCCAGTCCGGACTCAACCGACGCTGGCATGTGTTTCCGGAAAAAGGTGTAGCCATGACCCGGGCCCCAGCGGCTGATATGGGCCTGGGCCTGGTCAGCCTTCTGGATCAGGGCTTCGGTGTCTTCGGCGTCATCGGGAAACACCGCCACACCCATATTGAAACCGAGCTTGATCTGTCTGTGGTTGATCGTGAACGGCTCGCCCATTACCTCGATCAATCGTTCAAGCGGCTTGTGGGTTGACTCGTCGGCGCCCACCGTCGGGAACAGGAACAGAAAGCGGTCGCCGCTCAGCCGTGCTACGGTGTCCCCCGGCCGCAGGCAGTCGCTGAACCGCGCCGCGGCGGTGCGCAGCACCTGGTCTCCCCCGGACATACCGAACTCATCGTTGACCTTCCGGAATCGCTTGAGGTCCAGCATCGCCACCGCGACGGGCTGTTTATTGCGGGAGGCGATCGGCAGGACATGATCCAGGCGTTCCACGAACAGCTCGCGATTTGGGAGCTCTGTCAACTTGTCGTAGTTGCCGAGGTACTGCACCCGCGCTTCTGCCTCCTTCTGCTCCGTTATATCCAGCTCAATGCAATCCCACAGGGTATCGCCGTCCGCGAGCCGCCGCGGTGTTGAACGATGCCAGAACCAGCGTTCCCGGCCCCCACGCGTCACCATGCGAAGCTTGATGTCCATGGGCTCGAGGGTACGGCCGGCCTCGTCGAGGGCCACATGGAATTGTGAACGGTCTCCGGGATGAATACGATCAGCCCACAATAACGGGTCCTCCCTCACGCCGCTGACGTTTATCCCGAACAGTGTCGTCGCCCCCGCGCTCAAATACGGGTAAGTCATGCTGCCATCGGGTTTCCGCAGGCGCTGGAATACGACCCCCGGCAGCCGGTCTGCGATCTCCTTGAGACGGCGGTCGGACTCCTGCGCGCGGCGCTCCGCATCGACCTGGGCCGTTTCGTCTGTCCCTGAACCCCGGTAGCCGGCGAACAGCCCATTGTCGTCGAACACGGGCGTCCCGCTTATGGCGATATGCCGGACACTGCCGTCGGGCAATCCAATCTGGTAACGAAAGTTCCTGAAAGAGCGATGGGCTTCGAGTTCTGCGAGATGCGCGATCCACTTCGGGTCCTCCGGCGTTTTCTCCCCGGCGGCGAGCTCGGTGCGCGTCTTGCCGATCCAGAAATCCGTCGACTGGCCCATGACGGCCTCTATTCGATCGGAAAAGTAAGTGAACCGCAGATTCGCATCCATTTCCCAGAGCCAGTCGGACGCCGCCTCCGCGAAATCCCGGAAACGACGCCGGCTGGCGTCCAGCTCCTCCTGGTAACGCCGGGTGGATATCGCCTGTTCGATACGCCGCGCCAGCTCATCGATCAGGGTCCGTTCCTCCTCCAGGAACGGATCCCCATCCGGCCGCGAGGCGTCCGCTTCACAGAAGACCTCCAGCCTGCCCAAGACCTCGCCGTCGACCACCAAGTCGCTGGACAATCGCCAATCGGTTTCCCGGAACTTCGCGGACCGGACCTCGCGATCACCGGCGTGCAGCCGGGCGAACGTCGATTCGGGACGGCGCCACCCCCCGGGGACCGTATCCACGACCATATCGAGAATCCGTTTCCAGTCGATATCACGGCGACTGAGACATTCGGAAACCGCGTAAAGGCAGCTCAGTTCCTTGACGCGCTCCTGGAGCGTCCGCTGGTTCTGCTCGAGGGCCTGCTTCGCTTCGCGGCGCTCGGTGACGTCCCGCAGTGATACCAGCATTGCGCTGCGACCGTCCCAGTCGATGTGCGTCACGCGCATCTCGTTGACGCGGGTATACCCGGTTCGCGGGTTGTGAATCTCGATCTCCGTCACACCGCCTTCCTCGGACGGCAGCGTGCCGAAAGGCATCCCCTTCAGGCTCTCCAGTCCGCGGCCGAACACCTTCTGGGCGGCGGGGTTGGCGAAAAGTATGCGGTTCTGGTCATCCACCACCAGTATGCCGTCGAGATTCTCGGAGATCAGCGCTTCGGTCTGGGCGATGCTGGCCCGGCGGGCCTGCTCGGTTCGAATCTGAAGCAGCACCGGGCCCAGTGAGGCGACTCCGGCGGCCAGCGCGGTGATCAATTCCGATCCGTGCTTCTGCGGGCCCGCCATGAAAAAACACAACACCGCCACTGTCCGGCCGTGCGCGATGATCGGGATCGCGCAAGCAGTCGTAAGCCCCACGGCATTAGCGAGGATAGAGCGCCTGAACAGCGTGTC
>JBEPXV010000446.1:0-2612 GCA_041641695.1 Gammaproteobacteria bacterium
CGGGCATCGTTGGAGCGCTGGCGGCGCATCGCTATCGAGGCCTGCAAGCAGAGCCGCAACCCGTTCCTGCCGGAGATCGGTGAGCCTGCGACGGTGCGCGAGTCGCTGGCGCAGGTGGCGGAGACCGACACCGTGGCGTACGCCGACGCGGGCGGCGGCCCGCCGGACGGCCTGGCCGCGGACGGCGGGCGACTGTACCTGTACATCGGCCCCGAGGGCGGACTCACCGGGGCGGAGCGGGAGGTGCTGGCCGCCCGCGGCGCCCGGCCGGTCGGGCTGGGCGATAACATCCTGCGGGTGGAGACGGCCGCGGTGGCGGGCGCGGTGCTGGCACTGATGAGGACAAGTATGTGACTGATATTCCGACCCTCGAAGACCTGACGCAGGCCCGCACCCGTATCGCGCCTCATATTCACCGCACACCGGTGATGACCAGCCGGCACGTCGACGGGCGGGTCGGCGCCTCGGTGTTCTGCAAGTGCGAAAACTTCCAGCGGGTGGGGGCGTTCAAGATCCGCGGCGCCACCAATGCCGTCATGAGTCTCGACGACCGCCGGATCGCGCGGGGCGTGGCCACCCATTCCTCCGGCAACCACGGCGCCGCCCTGTCCCTGGCGGCGAGCACGCGCGGAGCCCCGGCTTACATCGTCATGCCGGAAAGCGCCTCGAAGGTGAAGATGGAAGCAGTGGAAGGCTACGGCGGTCGTATCGTCCATTGCTCCAGCGACCCTGCCGACCGCCAGGCCGTGCTGGAACGGGTCATCGCCGACACCGGTGCCTGCCTGGTGCATCCATTCGACGATTACCGGGTCATCGCGGGGCAGGGCACCGCCGGCCTGGAGCTGATCGAGCAGGCCCCGGGCCTGGATACCGTGCTGGTTCCGGTCGGGGGCGGCGGGCTGATCAGCGGGGTGGCGCTGGCGCTGCACTATGCCAGCCCGGGCACCCGGGTGGTCGGCGTCGAGCCCGGCGGCGTGGACGATGCCTGCCGGTCATTCCGGGCCGGCCGCATCATCCCGGTACCGGACGGCACTTCCATCGCCGATGGCCTGCTGACCACGGTCGGTGACAAAACCTTCGACATCATCTCGCGTTTCGTGGATGACATCGTGACCGTCGAGGATTTCGAGATCATCGACGCCATGCGCTTCGTGTGGACCCGCATGAAGCTCGTCATCGAGCCCTCCGCGGCGGTGCCCATGGCGGCGTTGTTCAGCGGCAGGCTCGACGCGGGCGGCGGCCGGGTCGGCGTGGTTTTCTCCGGTGGCAACGTCGATCCGGATCACCTGCCATGGGTATAATCCACCGCTTTTGCGGCCGCTTCCACGCGGGCATCCCGGGCGGCGGCATCCGTCAACACGCAGACATCGGTGAGATACAAATGACTGAACAAACCATCGGGTGGGATGATTTCGAGAAGGTGAGGCTGTGCGCGGGGACGGTTACCCGGGTGGAGGACTTTCCGGAGGCCCACAAGCCGGCCTACAAGATCACCGTGGACTTCGGCCCGGAGATCGGCGAGCTGAAAACCAGCGCCCGGGTGGCCGACCTCTACACCAAGGAAGAGCTCCAGGGCCGCCAGGTCGTGGGGGTGGTGAACTTCCCCGCCAAGCAGATAGGCCCGGTGCGCTCGGAGTTTCTCCTCACCGGCTTCCACCGCGAGGACGGCCACGTGGTAATCGCCATGCCGGAACGGGAAGTGCCGAACGGCGCCAGGCTGGCTTAGGTCGTCGCAAAACCCCGCCACCTTCCCGCGACTTCATTCCGGCGGCGTCCGCGACCGCCGCCCGGCTGTCAGTCCGGCAGGGCCGATACCATGTCGATACGGCTTTTGAGCTTTTCCATGGACCGGGTGAGCGCCTCCAGGCGGTCGCGTTCCTTGTCGACGACTTCCGGCGGCGCCTTCTGGACAAACTTCGGATTGTCGAGCTTGCCCCGGGTGCGCTGGAAGTCCCGGTCCATCTGGTCGAATTCCCTGCGCAGCCGTCCCAGCTCGACCTGCTTGTCGATGACGTCGCCCAGCGGCACCAGGACCGTCACGCCGCCCACCAGGGCGGTGGCCGAGCTTTCCACCCGGTGCCGGTCATCGGCCAAGTCCACGGATTTGAATCGACCGAACCGCATCATGGCTTCGCGGTTGTCCGCCAGGTAGCGCTGCTCGACACGGGAGGTGTCCTTCAACAGCACCGGTACCGGCTGCGAGGGGTCGATATTCATCTCCCCCCGGATATTGCGCACCGCGCCGATGACTTCCTGGACCCAGCTCATCTCCGCCAGGGCCGCCTGGTCGATCAACGCCTCCCGGGCCACCGGGAACGGCCGGATCATGATGCTCTGCTCGGCGATGCACGCCACGGGGGCGAGCTTCTGCCACAAAGCCTCGGTAATGAACGGCATCACCGGGTGCAACAGCCGCAGACTGGCTTCCAGTACGTGGACCATGGTCTGCCGGGTGGCCAGCTTCTCGGCCTCCGGGGTCTCCGGGTTGTTGAGCACCACCTTGTTCAGCTCCAGGTACCAGCTGCAGTACTCGTCCCAGAGAAAGCCGTGCAGGGCGCGGGCCATGTTGTCGAACCGGTAGGCGTCGACGGCTTCCCGGACCTCGCCGGTGA
>JBEPXV010000447.1:0-2612 GCA_041641695.1 Gammaproteobacteria bacterium
GCGCTTTCCCTGCTGGCGGAAACGCCGCTGCGGCGGGACGACTGGATTCTGACGCCGCATCCCGGCGAGGCTGCGCGCCTGCTCGACACGTCCACCGCCGAGGTACAGCGAGACCGGGCCGGCGCGGCCCATGCGCTGCAGGCGCGTTACGGGGGCGTGATCGTCCTGAAGGGCCCGGGGACGCTGGTGATCGGCCGGCGTCTTCATCTGTGCGATCTGGGCAACCCGGGCATGGCCAGCGCCGGCATGGGAGACGTGCTGACCGGTATTGTCGCGGGGCTGCGCGGCCAGGGCCTGGCCGCGGAGGATGCGGCCTGTTACGGCGCCTGGTGCCACGGCCTGGCGGGGGACCGCGCCGCCCGCAAGGGTATGGCGGGGCTCACCGCCGGTGATCTCACCGGGGAGCTGCGGGGCATCGTCGGCGAGACGATGGAACCGGCCTGATGCGGATCGAGTCCATGTACCGGATCGACTCCGGGTCCAGGATGGAGTGCTTCGGCGAAGCGCTCGCCCGGCGGGTCGAAGCCGGTTGCGTGATCTTTCTCACCGGCGACCTGGGCGCCGGCAAAACCACGCTGGTACGGGGATTCCTCCGGGCCCTCGGTCATGAAGGCGTGGTGACAAGCCCGACGTTCACACTGCTCGAGGTGTACCAGCCGGGCGTCCTGCAGGTGGTGCACATCGACCTGTACCGCCTCGAGGATCCGGCCGAGCTCGAGCCGC
The DNA here is from genome assembly GCA_041641695.1 of Gammaproteobacteria bacterium. Taxonomy (GTDB): domain Bacteria; phylum Pseudomonadota; class Gammaproteobacteria; order Arenicellales; family JAANXG01; genus JAANXG01. The sequence continues at coordinate 724 of JBEPXV010000447.1, forward strand.
TTGCCATCCGGGACTACCTGGGTGAACAATCGGTTCTGCTGGTGGAATGGGCGGATCGGGCCCGCGACAGTCTGCCGGGCCCGGACTGCGAGGTGCATATCGAGATTGATGGACACGATCGAAGGTCCGTGCACCTGGAGAGCTTCACTCGGATGGGGGAACATCTTTGCACCGTATAATCGTCGTACTGTGCCTCCTGTTTCATGCCGCCGCAATCCAGGCGGCGACGGTCACGGTCAAGAACCTGCGCATGTGGCAGGCGCCCGATCACACGCGCCTGGTGTTCGACCTGAGCGCGCCGGTGGAGTACCAGGTGGGCGTCCTGACCGATCCGCACCGGGTTTACCTGGATCTGCCCGATGCCGGGCTCGCCAATCACCTGCCGGCCATCGACGACGACGGCCGGTTCGTGAAGAAGGTGCACAGCGGGCACCCCAGGCCCGGCGTGCTGCGTGTTGTATTCACCCTCAAGGTGGCGGTGGAGCCCAGGACCATCCTTCTCGAGCCCAACGAACGGTACGGCCACCGGCTGGTGCTGGACCTGCACGGCAGAGGGGCGGGCGAGCGGCGCGCGACCGCGTCCGTGCCCACGGACACGGACAAGTTCATCGTGGCCGTCGACGCGGGCCACGGCGGCGAGGACCCGGGGGCCATAGGCCCGCGGCGAACGCACGAAAAAGACGTGACGCTCGCCATTGCCCGGGAGTTGAAAGCGCTGGTGGACCAGGACCCGGGCATGCACGGCGTGCTGGTGCGCAAGAGCGACTACTACATATCGCTCCGGCGGCGTACCGCCATCGCCCGCTCCGCCAGGGCGGACCTGTTCATCTCCATACATGCGGACGCGTTTCCCAAGCGCTCGGTGCGCGGATCGTCGGTCTATACCCTGTCCACGGACGGGGCATCCAGCGAGGCCGCCCGGTGGCTGTCCAACAAGGAGAATGCCGCCGACCTGATCGGCGGTGTCAGCCTGCGCGACAAGGACGATACCGTGGCCCGGGTACTGTGGGATCTGTCCATGACCAAGAGCATCAGCGACAGCCGGGAGCTGGCCGCCGACATCCTGAACAGCCTCAAGCGAATCGGCAAGGTGCATCGAAACAAGGTGGAGTATGCCGGTTTCGCGGTCCTGAAGTCGCCGGATATCCCGTCGGTGCTGGTGGAGAGCGCGTACCTGTCCAACCCCCACGAGGAAGAGCTGCTGCGCACCGCTTCCCACCGGCGCCGGGTCGCCGGCGCCATCTACGCGGGTATCCGGCGCTACTTCGAGCGCCGTCATCCCGGGGCGCGGCCGGCCATGTACGAGGTTCAGCGCGGTGACACCCTGTCGGAGATCGCGCAGCGGTATCAGATCAGCGTCAATGACCTGAAGAAAGCCAATGACATGAACGGCGACTTGGTGCGCGTCGGTCAGAAACTGCGTATACCCAGCGGTTGATCATGAGCGATATAGAAATTCTCGATTCACGGCTGGTCAACCAGATCGCCGCGGGCGAAGTCGTGGAACGTCCCGCCGCCGTGGTGAAGGAGCTGCTCGAGAACAGCCTCGACGCCGGGTCGACCCGGATCCAGGTGGAAGCCGAGCGCGGCGGAGTCAAGCGCATCCAGGTCGCTGACGACGGTACCGGCATCCCGGTGGAACAGCTGCCCCTGGCGCTGGCCCGGCACGCCACCAGCAAACTGCGCAGCCTGGACGACCTCGAGCGGGTCGCGTCGCTGGGCTTCCGCGGCGAGGCGCTGCCAAGCATCGCTTCCGTGTCCCGCATGACCCTGACATCCAGGGCCCGGGACCGGCAGGAGGCCTGGAGCGTGCGCTGCGAAGGGGGCGGTGTGGTGTCCGACCCGAGGCCCTCGGCCCATCCCGCCGGCACCACCGTCGCGATCACCGA
>JBEPXV010000448.1:0-2609 GCA_041641695.1 Gammaproteobacteria bacterium
TGCCGTTGGCACGACAACCGGTACACCAGCGGTCGGTCCATCCCGGTCCTCTCGTACTAGGGATGGGGCCCCTCAACACTCCTGCGCCCACGACGGATACAGACCGAACTGTCTCACGACGTTCTGAACCCAGCTCACGTACCGCTTTAACGGGCGAACAGCCCGACCCTTGGGACCTTCTCCGGCCCCGGGATGCGATGAGCCGACATCGAGGTGCCAAACCGCCCCGTCGATGTGAACTCTCGGGGGCGATAAGCCTGTTATCCCCGGCGTACCTTTTATCCGTTGAGCGATGGCCCTTCCACACGGGATCACCGGATCACTAAGGCCTACTTTCGTACCTGCTCGACCTGTCGGTCTCGCAGTCAAGCGCCCTTCTGCCTTTACACTCTGCGCGCGATTGCCGACCGCGCTGAGGGCACCGTTGCGCGCCTCCGTTACGCTTTAGGAGGCGACCGCCCCAGTCAAACTGCCTGCCTGCCAGGGTCCGGGACGACGATTCAGCCGTCTCCGTTAGGATTCCTACGTCACAAGGGTGGTATTTCACAGGTGGCTCCCCGCCCACCGGAGCGGACGGTTCACAGCCTCCCACCTATGCTACGCATGCCACGCCGAAACCCAGTGGCAGGTTGCAGTAAAGGTGCACGGGGTCTTTTTGTCCTGTCGCGGGTAATCGGTATCCTCACCGATACTCCAATTTCGCCGAGCCTGTGGAGGAGACAGCGCCCAAGTCGTTATGCCATTCGTGCAGGTCGGAACTTACCCGACAAGGAATTTCGCTACCTTAGGACCGTTATAGTTACGGCCGCCGTTTACCGGGGCTTCGGTTCTGAGCTTCGCACGCCGAAGCGCGCTAACCCCTCCCCTTAACCTTCCGGCACCGGGCAGGCATCAGTGCCTATACGTCGTCTCTAGGCGACTTCGCAGACACCTGTGTTTTTGCTAAACAGTCGCTTGGGCCGATTCTCTGCGACCTGTTTCGGCTTCCCACCGCAAGGATGGTCCACCTACCGCAGGCTCCCCTTCTCCCGAAGTTACGGGGACATTTTGCCGAGTTCCTTCTCCACAGATCACTCGAGCACCTTAGGCTTCTCGCCTCGCCTACCTGTGTCGGTTTGCGGTACGGTCGGCACGCACATTCCCGCACGAGGCTTTTCCTGGCGGCATGCGTCGAGATCCCTTGGCGGGGCCCGAAGGCCCCTTCGGCGTCCGGCCTCACGTCCGGAAGGGCGGATTTGCCTGCCCCCCCACGCTACACCGTTGCATCGGGACGTCCTACACCCGACGGATCTTCTGCGTCCGCGTCCCCCCTTACGGTCAAACACGTACGTACCGGCACGGGAATCTTGACCCGTTTCCCATCGCCTACGCCTCTCGGCCTCGGCTTAGGGGCCGGCTTACCCGGAGCGGATGACCCTGGCTCCGGAACCCTTAGGCTTTCGGTGTGGGGGATCCTCCCCCCCATTCTCGCGTACTCATTCCGGCATCTTCACTTCCCACCGCTCCACCGCCCCTTCCAGGACGACTTCAATGCCATGGGAACGCTCCCCTACCATAGAAACGTCAGACGTCCCTATCCGTGGCTTCGGTGGCATGCTTGCTAGTCCCGACCATTTTCGGCGCAGGACCACTCGACTGGTGAGCTATTACGCACTCTTTAAAGGAATGGCTGCTTCTAAGCCAACCTCCCAGCTGTCTGGGCAATCCCACATCCTTTCCCACTCAGCATGCACTTCGGGACCTTAGCCGACGGTCTGGGTTCTTTCCCTCTCGCGACTGAACATTATCGCCCAGTCCCTGTCTCCCGGGGTCCATCAGCAGGGCATTCGGAGTTTGCTTGGACTCGGTAGGTCGTTAAACCCCCTTGCCCATGCAGTGCTCTACCTCCCTCTGACAACCGGCCTTCCGAAGAAGACCGCCCCCGAGGCCGTACCTCAATACGTTTCGGGGAGAACCAGCTATCTCCGAGCTTGATTGGCCTTTCACCCCTATCCACAGCTCATCCGAGCGGTTTTCAACCCACAACGGTTCGGCCCTCCACTGGGCTTTACCCCAGCTTCAGCCTGGCCATGGATAGATCGCTTCGGTTTCGGGTCTACCCCCACGGACTCATTCGCCCTCTTCAGACTCGCTTTCGCTCCGGCTCCGGTGCCGAACACCTTAGCCTCGCCCGCGAGGAGTAACTCGCCGGATCATAATGCAAAAGGCACGCAGTCACCCCGCAACGCCCGAAGGCGCCGCTGAAGGCTCCTACCGCTTGTAAGCGCACGGTTTCAGGATCTCTTTCACTCGCCTCCCGGCGTTCTTTTCACCTTTCCCTCACGGTACTCGTCCACTATCGGTCACAGCCAGTAGTTAGCCTTGGAGGGTGGTCCCCCCGGATTCAGTCAGGGTTTCTCGGGCCCCGACCTACTCGGGGTCCACGGCCACCCCCGCACTACCGGTTCGCCTACAGGACTCTCACCTCGTGCCGTGGGCCGTTCCAGGCCGCTTCGGCTCCCGGTACTACGTCGGGCGGGCTTGCGCCCCACCGTGGCCCCACAACCCCACGCCGCAAGCGGCGCGGTTTGGGCTCGCCCCCGTTCGATCGCCTCTACTTGGGGGGTCTC
>JBEPXV010000449.1:0-2605 GCA_041641695.1 Gammaproteobacteria bacterium
CCAGTTGACCGACGCGGAGTTCCGGCGTGTCTACGACGGGCTGCAGCTGCTGCGCGACGGCAAGAACGTGATCACCTACCTGTCCGGTGCGCGGGTTCCGATGCCGAAGACCACCGCGGAATTCCTGGCCAAGTGCGAGGAATACCGCGAGAAGGGCTATACCCCGCGGCATATCCGGGACTGAGCGGCGCCGGTCGCCGCGCCGGAAGCTACAACTTCATCTTGAGCTGCCGGGCGGCATGCTTGCCGTCCAGGCGAAACATGCAGAAGCTCAGGTCGTCCGGGTGGCTGGGCAGCTCACCGTCTGTTTTCGACATCCGGTCGAGGCAGTTTTTCTGGAGCAGCGAGGCGGCTCGATCGAGCGGCCCCATCCGGATGGCTTCGATGATCTCCTCCACATAGAGATTGTCGCTCAGCCCGTCGCTGGCAATGAGGACGGTATCCCGCGGCGCCAGCTCCATGCGCGGTCCGATATCGATGTACATGTCGGTGCTCCCCACCATGTTCGAGACAAGATTCCGCTCGTGGTGATGGACGGCGTCGTTCTCGTCGATCAGGCCGGATTCCACCGCGTAGCCCACCGGCGAATGCGGGATGTTCTGGAACCGAATCCTGCCGCGCTGGCCGGTAACGATGATAAACGCGTCGCCGATGTGGTATGGGCGGATATGGTGCTCCTCGATCTCGAGCACGGCCAGGGTCGCGCCGCCGTAATAACCGGCGTCCATGATCTGCTTGTTGGCCTGGTCGATGCCGTGAAGGATGGATTCCCGCAGCGAGCCGGCGCCGCCTGCCGCGGCCCGGGACACGGACTCGACCACCGTCCTGGCGGCGAGATCTCCCCGGGGCTGCCCCCCGAGGCCGTCGGCGATGACCAGAACGCCGGCATTGCTGCTGACCGGAACGATTGCCAGGGCGTCCTGGTTCTGTTCCTTGTCCGGGCTGTGGTGGGTAAAGCATGCCACCTGCCCGTGTAGAAATCCCCCGCCGCGGGGGGATTCGAGGTCGGTGTCTGAGTAAATCCAGGGTTCGGTAATGATGGCGTCCCGCTCGTCGATCGCCTTGTTCACCAGGTGAGCTCCTCCAGGTACTGCCGCAGCTTGTAGACGTTGCGGAACTTTTTGATAATCAGGCTGGTTTTCAGGCCGCAGCAGATATCCTTGACTACCTGCGGTTGCTTGGCGTAGTGCTTCTTGCCGCCGGTTGCCTCGTACAGTATGTGAACCAGGTCGATCACGTCGGACTGCAGGTTCTCGGCGCTCGGCGAGCCCCAGTGAAACATGTCGATGACTTTCGGCTCGAAGCGGAGCCCGTGGCGCTGCAGGATGATGTTGTCCGCGTGCAGGTCGCCGTGGTACTCGCGGTGCCGGTGTATGCACTCGATGCCTTCCGCCAGGGCGTACAGCAGGTGCAGGGCCTGGAATGGATGCAGCCGCCTGCCGGGCTGGCGTTGAATGAACTGGGTCAGGCGGTCTCCCGGAACGTATTCCGACACCAGAAACTGAACCGGAACCCCTTCATATTCCATGGTCTCCTGGGCGTGGTACTGAATAATGATCGGGCAGCGGCGCAGCTTGTGCAGTTTCTTGGCGTAGAAGCGCCGGGTCCGGTCCCCCACGTTTCGGTGCGGGTAGAACAGCTTTGCCGTACGCTCGATATTGACGTACTTCTCCCGCACCAGGTAGACCTCGCCTTCCCAGCCTCCGCCGAGCCGCTCGATGATTTCATACTTGCCCGCCAGCCGCTCGCCGGGCTTCAGGTTGATCTTGTCGATCTTCGGAGGGCGTTTGTTATTGCGGGCCATATCTTGTGACAGTTGTCCTGGAGCGCTGAACCCGGGAATGCACGGCCGTCTTGCGCGGCTCCGCCCGGCCGTCCGGCGCCATGATACGGCATCGCGCCACCGCGCTGCCCGGCGCGGGTTTACCAGGGCCCATCTATAAGTGAAAATGCTAGAGCGTTAATTGTCAATATAAAATGGTTATATGAAACTGCGTCAACTCGAATATCTGGTCGAGGTGGTGCGACAGGGGTTGAGCGTCACCGCGGCAGCCGAGACCCTGCACACTTCGCAGCCCGGAATCAGCAGCCAGATCAAGCTGCTCGAGGGCGAGCTGGGGTTCCCCGTGTTCATCCGGCAGGGGCGCCACCTGGTCGATCTCACCGACGCCGGCCGTGACGTGCTCAAGCACGCGATCCGCATGCTCGACGAACGGCAGAATATCAAGCGCATCGCCGAGGAAGTCAATGCGCCGCATCATGGCAGCTTCAGCATCGCCACGACGCATACCCAGGCGCGGTACGCGCTTCCGGGTGTGATCTCGCGTTTCGCCGCCAAGTACCCCAATGTTGCGCTGCATATCCAGCAGGGCACGCCGACCCAGATTGCCGAAATGACCGCCAACGGCGATGCCGATCTGGCGATCGCCACCGAGGCGCTGGAAGTATTCGAGGACCTGGTGCTGATGCCGTGCTATCGCTGGAACCGGTGCGTGGTGGTCCGCGAGGACCACGAGCTCGCACGCTGCCCATCGCTCACCGTGGAGCAGATTGCCCGCTACCCGGTCATAACCTACGTCTTCGGAATAGCCGACAGATCGGTGGT
>JBEPXV010000450.1:0-2595 GCA_041641695.1 Gammaproteobacteria bacterium
ATTGAGCTCGTCGAACCCGTACTTGTGCATCAGGGCGTAGTGCACCGCGCTGAAGGTGTTCGCCAGACGGCCGGGAAGCTCCGGTTTCCTGATATAAAACACCCACGCCACCACGAACCCGAGCACGGTCAATACCACCGGCGGCGCGGTCAAACCGTGGCGCACCGTCTGCCAGATCAACTCGTTGCCGTGTGCCCCGTGGTGGGAGGCCGCCAGCACCGACAGGGTGTCGTTCTGCGGCCGCACGTAGATCGAGTCGCCGAAGAAGTTCGCGAACAACATTGGCTCGAAGTACAACGCACCAATACCGATCGAGGGGATCGCCAGGAGCACCAGCGGCAGTGTCACGACCCAGGGCGATTCCTTGGCATGGGCGAACTTCTCGCGCGACATTCGCGGCTTGCCGTGGAACGTCAGGAACAGGAGCCTGAAGCTGTAAAACGACGTGACGAACGTCGCCGCTGTGAGGGCGACGTATGCGAACGTCGCCGGCGCAAGCTGCGAAACATGCACCGCCTCGATGATCGAGTCCTTGGAGAAGAAACCCGAGAACGGCGGCAGGCCGATGAGCGCCAGGGTGCCCACCCATGCGGTGATGAAGGTGATGGGCATGGCCTTTCGCAGTCCGCCCATCCTGCGCATATCCTGCTCGTGGTGCAGGGCGATGATGACGGACCCGGCCGCCAGGAACAGCAGAGCCTTGAAGAACGCATGCGTTCCCAGGTGAAAAATGCCGGCAGCATAAGCCGATGCCCCGAGCGCCACGGTCATGTAGCCGAGCTGGGACAGCGTCGAGTAGGCCACTACCCGTTTGATGTCGTTCTGCACCATTCCCACCAGCGCCATCAGGAATGCGGTCAGGGAGCCGATGATCATCACAACGCTCAGGGCGGTGGTGGACAGCTCGAACAGCGGCGACATGCGCGCCACCATGAAAATCCCGGCAGTTACCATGGTGGCGGCGTGAATAAGGGCCGAGATCGGGGTCGGACCCTCCATCGAGTCCGGCAGCCAGACATGCAGCGGCACCTGTGCCGACTTGCCCATGGCGCCGACGAACAGCAGCAGGCAGATGGCGGTGATCCAGCCCATTTCCCCGCCGAGCACCGAGACGGTCATCCCCTCCGCCTGCGGCGCCGAAGCGAACACCGCGGCGTAGTCGAGGCTGCCGAACACGTACACGATCGCGGCGATGCCAAGCAGGAAGCCGAAATCGCCGACGCGGTTCACCAGAAACGCCTTGAGGTTCGCGGAGATGGCGGTTTCCTTGTTGAACCAGAAACCGATGAGCAGGTAGGACACCAGGCCCACGGCCTCCCATCCGAAAAACAGCTGCAGGAAGTTGTTCGACATCACCAGCATCAGCATGGCGAACGTGAACAGCGAGATATAGCTGAAGAACCGCTGGTAACCCGGATCGTCGTGCATGTACCCGACGGTGTACACGTGCACCATGAACGACACGAATGTCACCACCACCATCATCATGGCGGTCAGCTCGTCGATAAGGAACCCGATCTCGAGCGGCAGGCCCCCGCTGACTCCCCAGGTGTACAGCACGCCGTTGAAATGATTGCCGTTCATGATGACATCCACATATACGACAACCGACAGCCCGAAGGACGCGGCCACGCCGAGGATCGTCACCCAGTGGGCGCCGCCCCGGCCGATGACGCGGCCGAACAGCCCGGCGATAATCGAGGCCGCCAGACACACCAGGGGCACCGCCAGGTACACGGCTTGCATATGCTCGAATATTGTCATTTCCGGGACGTCATCCTTTCAGGGCATCCACATCTTCAACGTTGATGGAATGCTTGTTGCGGAACAGCACAATCAATATCGCAAGACCGATCGCCGACTCGGCGGCGGCGACCGTGAGCACGAAGAACACGAATACCTGCCCGGCGGTATCCTGGAGATAATGGGAGAACGCCAAGAAATTGATGTTAACCGCCAGCAGCATCAACTCGATCGACATCAGCAGGATCACAAGGTTCTTCCGATTGAGAAAGATCCCGACGACGCTGAGCGAGAACATGACCGCGCCGAGTATCAGGTAGTGGGAAAGCGGGATCATAACGAGCGGTCCTCCGTGGATCGTCGTACGGCGGGCATCTTCACGAGCCGCACCCGGTCCTCGCGGCGCACCGAAACCTGGTCGGCCGGATTCAGATACTTGGTGTCCGGACGCTTGCGAAGGGTCAGGGCGATTGCGCCGATGATCGCCACCAGAAGGATCAGCGCGGCAATCTCGAAGGGATAGACGTAAAACGTGTACAGAACCGATCCCAGCTCACGGGTGTTGCTGTAGCCCGCCTCGTGGCCTTCCGGCCTGGGCAGGTTCTGGGCGCTGAAGCTGTCGCCGCTCAGTATGAACACCAGCTCGGCGACCATCAGCAAGGCCACCAGTCCGCCGACGGGCAGATAATCCGTGAATCCGGCGCGCAGGCGCGCCAGGTTGATGTCCAGCATCATGACCACGAACAGGAACAGCACCATGACTGCGCCCACGTAGACCAGCACCAGCACGATCGCAAGGAACTCGGCCTCCAGGGTCAGCCACACGCAGGCGGCGCTGAAGAATGACAACAC
>JBEPXV010000451.1:0-2595 GCA_041641695.1 Gammaproteobacteria bacterium
CGCCCGCGCCGCGCTTGATGGCACGTTCCACGGCCTCCTTGTTCATGTTCGAGGCAAAGGCTTTGTCCATGGCCGCCCGCAGGCGGGGATTGGCGTCGGGGTCGTCGCCGCCTTCGCGAGCCGCCACCGTGATCTCGCGGATCAGCTTGGTGAACAGCTTGCCTTTCTTGGCGTCCTGCGCCGCCTTGCGGAACTTGATATTGGCCCATTTACTGTGACCTGCCATGACCGTGTCTCGTACTGCCTCCGATACTGCTGGTGTATGGGCCGGGATCGATCCCGACATCGTCTTGTGGTCGGGCTTTGGCCCGAACTGCCGGTTGTCGGGATAAATCCCGACCTACAGCTGACACCGGGACTGGACCCGACCGACTGCTCGTGTCGGGGTTAGTCCCGACTTACGGCTGATGGTGGCGTATATCCCGCCACGGCTCCGGGGATGGGTCCCGGGCGGCGAGGCGACCCGCCGGCGAGGGCCGCGCCGCATCCGGCGGGAGTGTATCACCCGCACACCGTTCCCCCAATATATTGGGCGGATGCCGCCGCCATCCGGCAGATCTAGTGCCCACCCGGTACGATATCCAGAATGGCGCGACGGTTGGTCCAGGACCAGACTTTCTCCGCCGCCAGGTCCCGCGGCAGCCAGTCGTATTCCGAGTGCTCCCGCGGCGCGAGGGTCACGGGGGTGCGCGCCGCCAGCGCCACGGAGAACACATGCTCGAGATTGTGCGTCACCCCCGGCGCGAAGCGATGCCGCCACGCCGCCAGTATCTCGAATCGGAATGTCCGGTGATGATCCTGGATAGCGTCGCCGCAATCCAGGCCGGTTTCCTCCAACAGCTCCCGGCGAGCCGCCTGCGGCGGCGTTTCTTCTCCTTGCAGGCTGCCGGTCACCGACTGCCAGAAATCCGGATGGTCGCACCGCTTGAGCAGCAGCACATCGCCGGCCCGGGTGTGCACCACCACGAGAACCGATTCCGGCCGCTTGAACCGGTCCCGCCCCACGCCACCGCGTCAGCCGGCGCCGTCCGACACCGGCTTCTTCCGGAGGCGGATGTTCAGCTCCTTCAACTGGTCGTCGGAGACATCGCTCGGCGCCTCGGTCATCAGGCAGGATGCCCGCTGGGTCTTCGGGAACGCGATTACGTCACGGATCGAGTCGCTGCCCGCCATCATCGCCGCCAGGCGATCGATACCGAAGGCGATGCCGCCGTGGGGCGGTGCGCCGTACTTCAGGGCATCCAGCAGGAATCCGAACTTCTCGCGGGCGCGCTGCTCGTCGATACCCAGCACGTCGAACACCTTCTGCTGCATTTCCGGGTGATGAATACGAATCGAGCCGCCGCCGATCTCCGTGCCGTTGAGCGTCAGGTCGTAGGCCCGCGACAGGGCGCTGCCGGGGTCGGTGCTCAAGGCATCGACGTCGTCGGTGCGCGGCGCAGTGAACGGGTGATGCAGGGAGTGCCAGTGCTTGGCCTCGCGGTCGTACTCGAACATGGGAAAATCCACCACCCAGCACGGCCGCCAGCCTGGCTCCACGAGATCGAGGTCGCGGCCGAGCCTCAGGCGCAGGGCGCTCAACACGTCGTTCACCACACCCGCTTCGTCGGCGCCGAAGAATATCAGGTCACCCGCGTCCACCATGGTTCGGGTCAGGACCTGGTCGATGACGTCGTCCGGAAGGAACTTCAGAATCGGCGACTGCAGTCCCTCGCGCCCCCCGGCCGGATCGTTGACTTTTATATAAGCCAGCCCCTTGGCCCCGAACTGCCTGACATACTCGGTGTAGCCGTCGATCTGGTGGCGCGTCAGGGCCCCGCCCCGGGGAACGCGCATGGCCGCGACCCGCCCGGTGGCGGAATTGGCCGGCCCGGAGAATACCTTGAACTCGACTGATGTCATCAGGTCCGCGACGTCCGTCAGCTCCAGCGGGATGCGCAGGTCGGGACGGTCCGTGCCGAAGCGGCCCACGGCTTCCCGGTAGGTCATGACGGGGAACGGATCCGGCAGCGTCGTATCCAGCACCTCCTTGAAAAGGGAGTGGATCATGGCCTCCATCATCGCCATGATGTGGTCCTCGTCGAGAAACGCCGTCTCGATGTCCAGTTGCGTGAACTCCGGCTGCCGGTCGGCGCGCAGATCCTCGTCGCGGAAGCAGCGGGCAATCTGGTAGTAGCGCTCGAAGCCGGACACCATCAACAGCTGCTTGAACAGCTGCGGCGACTGCGGCAGGGCGAAGAACTGCCCCGCGTGGGTGCGGCTTGGGACCAGGTAGTCGCGCGCGCCCTCCGGGGTCGAGCGAGTCAGCACCGGGGTCTCGATCTCCACGAAATCCCGCTCGTCCAGAAAGGCCCGCAGGTGCTTCACCACCCGGTGCCGGAGCCGCAAATTGCGCTGCATCGACTCGCGCCGCAGGTCCAGGTAGCGGTGCTTGAGCCGCACGGCCTCGCCGACGTCGTCCTCGTCGAGCTGGAACGGCAGCGCCTCGGAGCGGTTCAGGATCGTCACGTCGTGCGCGTACAGCTCGACGGCGCCCGTGCTGAGGGACGGGTTCTCGGTGCCGGCCGGGCGGCGGCGGACCCGGCCGGAGACCTG
>JBEPXV010000452.1:0-2589 GCA_041641695.1 Gammaproteobacteria bacterium
GTCTCGGTCACCAGGTCGCAGCGCGACAGCCAGCCTGCCCGCGTGGCCTTGTCGGTGTCGGCGCCGGTGAGCAGGGCGATGTCGGAGGCCAGGGCGGCGACGCGCGCCGACTTGTCGTACATGCTGCCGAGACGCTCCTGGAACACGACCTGCTTCAGGTCTTCCAGGCGGTCTTCGAGCCGCCGCTTGCGGTCCTGGTCCCAGAAGAACTTGGCGTCCGCAAAACGCGGCCGAATCACCCGCTCGTTGCCCTGCCGGACCACGTCCGGGTCCGAGCTGTCGATGTTCGCCACCGCGATGAACCGGTTCATGAGCCGGCCATCCTGGTCGAATACCGGGAAGTAGCGCTGGTCCTGCTTCATGGTGAGCACCAGCAGCTCGCCCGGGACGTCCAGAAACTCGCGATCGAACGTGCCCTGCACCGCCACCGGCCACTCGGTCAGGGCGGCGACCTCGTCGAGCAGCTCGTCGTCCATGTCCGCCTCGCCGCCTGCCCGGCGCGCGAGCGCCTCCACCTGGCCGCGGATCGACTCCCGGCGCTCGTCGAAGCGCGCGATAACGAAGCCCTCGTTGCGGAGCCGCCGCTCATATTCCGCGGGGCTCGTCAGCGTCAACGGGCCGGCGCAGTGAAACCGGTGGCCGCGCGTTTGGCGGTCCGCGCTGAGCCCGAGAAGCTCGCAGGGCACGACCGCATCACCCATCAGGAACACCAGCCAGTGCGCGGGACGCACGAACTGCACGCTCGATTCACCCCAGCGCATGCGCTTGGGGATCGGCAGGGCGTGCACGGCCTGCTGAGCTATGTCGGGCAGCAATGCCGTCGTCGGCTGCCCCGGCTCGCGCCACCGGCAGGCCAGTCGCTCGCCCTTGTCCGTGGCGACCCGCGTGAGTGCCTCGACGCCGACCCCGCAGGACCGGGCGAAACCCTCGGCCGCCGCGGTGGGGGCCCCGGCGGCGTCGAATGCCGCGGCCACCGCCGGGCCGAGACGCTCGGACTCGGACTCGGGCTGGCTGACGGCGCAGCCGTGGATCAGCACGGCGAGCCGCCGCGGCGTGGCGAACCCGCTGGCGTCTGCGAATTCTATGCCCGCCTGTTTCAGCCCGTCCCGGAACCCGGCCAGCAGCGCGTCCCCGAGGCGGCGCAGCGCCTTCGGGGGCAGCTCCTCGGTGCCGAGCTCGAACAGTACGTCCTGGTGATCAGCCATGGGCCGCCACCCCGGCCCCGCGCCGCAGCGGGAAACCCAGCCGTTCCCGGGATTCGTAATAAGCCCGGGCCGTCGCCCGGGCCAGGGTGCGGACCCGCAGGATGTATCGCTGACGCTCGGTCACCGACAGTGCGTGGCGGGCATCGAGCAGATTGAAAGTGTGCGAGGCCTTGAGCACCTGCTCGTAGGCCGGCAGCGGCAGTCCCAGCTCCGCCAGGCGGGCGGCCTGCTGCTCGCGGTGCTCGAAGGCCTGGAACAGGAACTCGACGTCGGCGTGCTCGAAGTTGTAGGCCGACTGCTCCACCTCGTTCTGGTGGTAAATGTCGCCGTAGGTGACCACGCCCTGGGGCCCCTCGGTCCACACCAGGTCGAACACGCTCGCCGCGTCCTGGAGATACATGGCGATCCGCTCCAGCCCGTAGGTGATCTCCCCCATGACCGGCTCACAGTCCAGGCCGCCGGCCTGTTGAAAATAGGTGAACTGGGCAATCTCCATGCCGTTCAGCCACACCTCCCAGCCCAGGCCCCAGGCCCCCAGAGTGGGGGACTCCCAGTCGTCCTCCACGAAGCGGATGTCATGCTTGAGCGGGTCGATCCCCAGACCGCGCAGAGAGTCGAGGAACTTGTCCTGGAAATCCATGGGCGAGGGTTTCATCACCACCTGGAACTGGTAGTAGTGCTGAAGGCGGTTGGGGTTGTCCCCGTAGCGGCCGTCCGTCGGCCGCCTGGACGGCTGGACGTAGGCCGCGTTCCAGGGCTCGGGCCCGACGGACTTCAGGAACGTCGCGACGTGAAACGTGCCGGCGCCGACCTCCATGTCGTAAGGCTGGAGGACCACACAGCCCTGGGCGGCCCAGTAGCGCTGGAAAGAAAGAATCAGCTCCTGAAAGTTCACGCTCGCCAAGAAACCCTCCGGAAAAACGGCGGATTATATCCTGCCGGCCCGTCCCCAGTCGCGGGGGTGTTGCGGGGGGGATCCGGTAAACATTAGACAGGGCGGAAAAATTGGGATAAGGTTCGCGATCCGACAGGGGCACAAGCCCAAGTCACCGAGGAGGAGCAGGCGAGCATTTCGCCTGAAGTGAATGCAAAAGGACCCCGGAACCGGGGTCCTTTTGCATTTTTATCGCCTGCCGCCCTGCTCCGTCGGTGGCCTTGAAGCAGCCACGCTTTACCTGCCGGCTCCCGGCACACGCGCCCATGAAGACACCCGGACACAAACGAGCAAAAGCCGTGGCCCTGATCTCCGGCGGCCTCGACTCCATGCTGGCGGCCCGGCTCATCCTCGAGCAGGGGGTCCACGTCGAGGGGCTGAATTTCTTCACCGGCTTCTGCGTCGAGGGCCACACCCACGCGATCCGCAGCAACAAGCGCGAGCGTCCCA
>JBEPXV010000453.1:0-2586 GCA_041641695.1 Gammaproteobacteria bacterium
TCGCCTGGCCGATCGTCAATACCCTTCTCAAAGAGCTGACGCCGATCAGGCGGCGAGTGTGAAATGAGCAGCGCGCTTCGCATCCAGGACTATCTCAGCGATACCAAACTGGTTCAGTCGCGGCTGATTGTCGCCACGATAATCGTGCTGCTGATGGCCTGCCTGTTGTTGTGGCGGCTTTTCGAGCTGCAGATCCACCAGAACGAGCGATACGACACCCTGTCCCAGGAGAACCGGATCCGGCTGGTTCCGCAGCCGCCGGTCCGGGGCCAGATCTACGATCGCCACGGCACGCCCCTGGCCCAGAACCTGCCGGTGTATGCCATCGAGGTCCATCCCGACCGCGTCGGTGACATGGAGGCGACGCTGGATCGCGTTTCCCGGATGGTGACGATCGAATCCGACGAGCTGGCGCGATTCCGCAAGGCACTGCGCAGCCGACCGGGCTTCGAGGCCCAGGTACTGAAATCCGGGCTGAGCGACGAGGAGGTGGCCCGATTCTCTGCGAACCAGCACCTTATGGACGGCGTGGAGCTGACAGCCCGGCTGCAGCGCTACTACCCGTTCGGCGGGGAGATGGTGCACGTGGTGGGCTATGTCGGTCGGATCAGCGAGGACGATCTCGAGCGCATCGACACGGCGGCGTACCGCGCTACGGACTACATCGGCAAGCTGGGGATCGAGGAGCGCTATGAGAAGGTTCTACTCGGCGAGGTCGGCTACGAGGAAGTGGAGACCAACGCCCATGGCAAGATCGTGCGGGTGGTGTCCAGTAAGAAGGCGGTGGCCGGTAACGACCTGTACCTCAGTATCGACGCCGGCCTGCAGCAGGCGGCCCGCGAGTACCTGGGCGAATTCCAGGGTGCGGTGGTCGCCGTGGAGCCGGCAACGGGGTCGGTGCTGGCCTTCGCCAGCAATCCGATCTACGATCCCAATCCATTCGTGGAGGGGATCAGCAGCCGCGCCTACCAGGCGCTGCGCCAGGATCCCCGGCGGCCGTTGCTGAATCGCGCGCTGAACGGCCGGTATGCCCCGGGCTCGACGATCAAGCCGGTATTTGGCATGGGCGCGCTCGCCAACGGTGTCGACCCGGCAAAGACCACCTATTGCCCCGGCTACTTCACCCTCCCGGGCAGCTCGCGCCGGTACCGCTGCTGGAAGCGCCAGGGACACGGCAGTATGAACCTGCACGACGCCATCGTGCAGTCCTGTGACGTGTACTTCTACCAGCTTGCCCGGAACCTCGGGATCGAAAAGCTCAGCGCCGCCATGCTCCGGTTCGGGCTCGGCAAGACCACGGGCATTGACATGAGCGGCGAGCCCAGCGGGCTGGCGCCGAACGCCGAGTGGAAACAGGAGGTGCGCGGCGAGGTTTGGTATCCGGGCGAGACCATCAGCGCGGGAATCGGGCAGGGTTACACGCTGGTGACGCCGCTGCAGCTCGCCATGGCCACGGCCACCATCGCCAACCGGGGCAAGCGCATGCAGCCGAGAATCGTCGACTACATGCAGGATGCATCCACCAACCGGGCGGAATATGTCGAGCCGGTGGTTCTCGAGGAGGTCGCGGCCGACCGGCCCGATCACTACCGGCGGGTGATCGAGGCGATGACGGACGTGCTGCACGGGCCCCGGGGTACGGCGCGGGGCTCGGCCCGGGACGCCGAATACCGGTTCGCCGGCAAGACGGGTACCGCCCAGGTCATCGGCATCGCCCAGGGCGAAAGCTACGACGAGGACGCCATCGACGAGCGGTTCCGCGATCATGCCCTGTTCATCGCGTTCGCGCCCGTGGAGAACCCCCGGATCGCCGTGGCGGTGATCGCCGAAAACGGCGGCGGCGGCAGTCGGACGGCAGCGCCCATCGCCCGCAAGGTGATCGACTATTACCTGCTCGGCCCCCCGGAGGAATCGGAGCAGCCCGATGAGGTTTGAGCGCGCCCTGCATCTGGATTATCCCCTTTTGCTGGGGCTGCTGGCCCTGAGCGGGTTGAGCATGGTGCTGCTGTACAGCGCGGGCAACGAGGACGTCGGATTGCTGTATCGGCAGTCGGCGCGGTTGCTGATCGGGCTGGGCGTCATGGTGCTGCTGGCCCGGATATCGCCCGATACCCTGACGCGCTGGACGCCGATCATCTACGCGTTCGGGGCGGCGTGCCTGGTACTGGTGCTGGTAATCGGCATCGTCGGCAAGGGCGCGCAGCGCTGGCTGGACCTGGGCGTGGTCCAGTTCCAGCCGGCGGAGATCATGAAGCTGGGTGTGCCCATGATGGTGGCCTGGTGGCTGACCCGGAACCCGCTGCCACCGGGCTGGCGGGACCTGGGCCTGGCGGTCGCGATTATCGGAGCACCCGTGATTCTGGTGGTGCTGCAGCCGGATCTGGGCACGGCCGTGCTGATCGGCGCCGCGGGCGTACTGGCGATGCTGCTGGCGGGTCTGAGCTGGCGACTGATCGCCATTCTCGCAGGCACAGCCGCGGCGGCGGCGCCGCTGGCCTGGATGTTTGTTCTGCACGAATACCAGCAGCGCCGCATCCTGACCCTGTTCGACCCGTGGTCCGATCCCCTGGGCGCCGGGTATCACAC
>JBEPXV010000454.1:0-2582 GCA_041641695.1 Gammaproteobacteria bacterium
ACACCGACTCCCTGGAGCGCCTGGCGCTGGAGTCGAGCCTGCGCAACGCCCTGGAGAACCGGGAGTTCCGGCTCTTCTACCAGTCGAAGCAGGACATGATAACCGGCCGGATCACCGGCATGGAGGCCCTGCTGCGCTGGCAGCACCCCGATCTCGGGCTGATCGCTCCCATGAAATTCATCCCGCTCGCCGAGGAAAACGGCCTCATCGTCCCGATCGGGCGCTGGGTGCTGAACACCGCGTGCCGCCAGAACGTTGCCTGGCAGAAGGAAGGCTTCCCGGAGCTGAGCATGGCCGTGAACCTGTCCGCGCGTCAGTTCCTGGACGAGCATCTCCTGGATGACATCAAGAGTGCCCTGAATAACTCCGGCATGGCGCCCGGGCTGCTGGAGCTGGAGATTACCGAGAGCATGATCATGCACGACATGAACCGGACGATTCGAATACTCAAGGATCTGAAAGAAATGGGTGTTCGTATCGCCATCGACGACTTCGGCACCGGGTACTCCTCGCTTTCGTCGCTCAAGGATTTCCCTCTGGACACCATCAAGATCGACGGATCGTTCATTCACGACGTGGTCAACAGCACCGAGGACCGAGGGCTGACGGAAGCGGTCATCGCGGTGGGCAAGAGCCTGGGACTGACGGTTGTCGCCGAGGGCGTTGAATCGCTGGAGCAGGCCGATTTCCTCCGCTCCCATTCCTGCGACCAGTTCCAGGGTTTCTATATCAACAAACCCATGGCGGCGGAGGAGTTCGCAAAATCGATTCGCGTACAACTGCAGGCATCCGTGAACGACGACACGTCCAACTGACCTTCATTGCGTCGAACCGGCCTGCAGCAGGACTCCGCGCACCCCGCCCAGTGGCGTGATCAACAGCCGAGGAAGCGCGATGTGCTGCCCGGGCAACAACACCGTTCGCGGCCCGCCATCATGGTACAGTGACGGAATCACCGTTGAACGAGACCACACTACGAGGCAATAATGACCACCAGTCGATTTGCGGCGCTTCTGGTATGCTGCATCACCCTTTTCTCCATTCACGGGCACGCCCAGCAATCGAGCGACAATCCCATGGTACACATGACCACGAGCCTCGGTGATCTCACCATCGAGCTCTATCCCGACGAGGCCCCGGAAACCGTCGAGAACTTCCTGCAGTACACCGACCAGGGGTTTTACGACGGCACCATATTTCACCGCGTGATTCCGGGCTTCGTCCTCCAGGGCGGCGGTTTCACGCCCGACATGGAACGCAAGACCACCGAAGAGCCGATCCGCAACGAAGCGGACAACGGTCTCAGGAACCTGCGCGGGACGCTGTCCATGGCGCGGCTGCCGGAGCCGCATTCCGCGACCTCCCAGTTCTTCGTCAATCTTGCGGACAACCCCCATCTCGACCACCAGGGCAGCGCCCAGTGGGGTTACGCCGTCTTCGGCAAGGTGGTGGAAGGCATGGACGTCATCGACGCCATCGCCGGCGTTGAGACCACCACCACGGCCGGGCACCGCGACGTACCGGCGGAGCCGGTGGTAATAGAGGCAGCGCGGCAAGTGGAGTGACGCTTGCTCAGGTCACCCGCCACGTTGGCCCGGTGGCGAGTCTTTCCTGCAGTCGCGCCAGATCGTCGCCTTCGCGTTTGTGCACCTGGCCGCGCATGAGGTCGTGATGGACCGGACGGTCTTCCCGGTACAGCACGCCGAGGGGCGTCGGCAACGGTGGCTCCGTCATGTCAGCCAGGATGCGGGCCAGCGCCGCGTTGCGGCTGTCGTGCACGAGTAGTTCGTCGCCCTGGCCCGCCGGCGTTAGCCGGGGCGACAATGATGCCCGGTCCAGGCTGATGGCCTGGTCGCCGAATCGCATCGGCTCGCTTTCCTCCAGGTACAGCCGCCGGTCCGCCGATTTCATGGCATCGAACGGTGTGTCGTTGAAGATCGGGCAGTTTTGCAGGATCTCCACGAACGCCGCACCGCGATGGTCGGCGGCGGCTCTCAGTACGCCCTGCAGGTGCGCCACATCGGTATCCAGGGCCCGCCCCACCAGGGTGGCGCCCGCAGCAAGAGCCAGGCTCGCCGGATTCACGGGCCGGTCGGTATTGCCGTCCGGGTTGGACCGGCTGCGCTGCCCCTCGGGGGAAGTCGGGCTGTGCTGGCCCTTGGTGAGCCCGTACACCTCGTTATTGAACAGCAGGATCTTGATATCGACGTTGCGGCGCAGGGCGTGCAGTAGCTGGTTGCCGCCGATGGACAGCCCATCGCCGTCGCCCGTAACCACCCACACCGTCAGATCCGGATTGACCGCCTTGAGGCCCGTGGCCACGGCGGGCGCCCGGCCGTGGATCCCGTGCAGGCCGTAGGTGTCGACGTAATACGGGAAGCGGCTGGAACAGCCGATGCCGCTGACCACCACGTGCTCCTCCTTGCGCGCGCCGATGGCGGCCAGCAGCTTCTGGAACTGCGCCAGGATCGCATAGTCCCCGCAGCCCGGGCACCAGCGCACCTCCAGGTCGGTCTGGTAATCCTTGCGCGACAACGGCTTGTCGAGGCTGCTGGTTTCCTTGGCTAGGTTGGTCATGATTC
>JBEPXV010000455.1:0-2579 GCA_041641695.1 Gammaproteobacteria bacterium
GGGGAACCGGGCGCCGCGCGCGATATGATCGTGCTCAATGCCGGCGCCGCGATCTACGCTTCCGGAGTCGTCGAGTCGCTGGAGGCCGGCGTGGAGCGCGCCCGCGAAGCGATTGACAGCGGGTCGGCCCGGCACAAGCTCAAGCAGTTCGTGGACTTCACGCAGTCCCTGTAAACGGGATCCCCATGAGCGACATCCTGACCCGCATTGTCCGGCACAAGGCCACAGAGGTGGCGGCACGCGCGCAGCGGGTGCCGATGCAGGCGCTGCGCGAGCGCAGCGGCGGCCAGCCCGCCCCGCGGGGGTTCCTGAATGCGCTGGAGCGCCGCATTGACAGGCATCAGCCGGCGGTCATCGCGGAGATCAAGAAGGCATCACCCAGCCGGGGCGTGATCCGCAAGGACTACGATCCCGCCGCCATCGCGGCGAGCTACGCGCGCGGCGGTGCGGCCTGCCTGTCTGTTCTCACCGACGAACAGTTCTTCCAGGGGGCCGACGAACACCTGGCGGCGGCCCGGGGGCGCTGCGACCTGCCGGTGCTGCGCAAGGACTTCATCATCGATCCCTACCAGATCTGGGAGTCGCGGGTCATCGGCGCGGACTGCATCCTGCTGATCGTGGCCGCGCTGGGCGACGCCCAGCTGCTGGATTTGTCGGAGCTGGCTCTGGAGCTGGGCATGGATGTCCTGGTGGAGGTGCACGACCGGGAGGAGCTGGAGCGCGCCCTGGCGCTCCGGATTCCGCTCATCGGTATCAACAACCGGGACCTTCGAACCTTCGAGACCAACCTTGACACGACCCTGAGTCTGCTCGACGGTATACCCGATGAGCACGTGGTGATCACTGAAAGCGGCATCCATCGCCGGGAGGACGTCCTGATGATGCAGGAGCGCGGAGTCTACGGGTTCCTCGTGGGGGAGGCGTTCATGCGGGCTCCCGATCCGGGCGCGGAGCTTGCCGGCCTGTTCGATCTGCCGGGGGAGGACGCATGAAAGCATCGGTTCGCTGGATCGACGGCATGATGTTCGAGGCCTCGGCGGACAGCGGTCACACCGTGGTCATGGACGGCCCTCCGGAGCTCGGCGGCCGCAACCGCGGCAGCCGGCCCATGGAAGTGGTGCTGATGGGGACTGGCGCCTGCTCCGCGGCGGATGTGGTCAGTATCCTGAAGAAGTCTCGCCAGGACGTCACCGATTGCGTGGTGGAGCTGGAAGCCGAGCGCGCGGAAGCCGTTCCCAGAGTCTTCACGCGGATCCACATGCATTACGTGGTCAGCGGCCGCAACCTGAAACCGGACGCCGTCAAGCGCGCAGTGAGCCTGTCGGCGGAAAAATACTGCTCCGCCACCCGGATGCTGAGCACGACCGCCGACATCACCCACGATTTCGAGATCCGGGAAGCCTGAGCGGGCCGGCGCCGTCCCGCGGCGCACGATGCCCCGGGGCTTGATACACGTCATCCGCCGGGCGGATCGCGGCCGTTATGATCGCCGGTCATTCCACCATTATCCAATCTGACGGGAGGTGAGCCATGGTGCGTATCGGTGATCTGGCAACCCGGGACGTGGTGACCGTGAGCCGGGACATGAGCGTGAAGGCCGCGGCGGGCCTGATGCGCGAGAAGAACGTCGGCAGTGTCATTGTGGTCGAGCAGGAGGGCGGGCGCGACACACCCGTCGGTATCGTGACGGACCGGGACGTGACCTATGAAGTGGTCGCGTTGGACCTGGATGCGTCTGACGTCAAGGTCGGCGACGTGATGAGCCTGGACCTGGTGACCATCGACCAGGATACCGACCTGGGGGCGGCGCTGCGTGTGATGGGTCAGCAGGGGATCCGCCGGCTGCCGGTGGTCGACGGGGATGGCGGACTTGCCGGCGTCTTTTCCCTGGACGATGCGCTCCAGGAGCTGACCGGACAGCTGGAGGACATTCTGCTGCTCGTGCGGCGCGAGCGGACGCCGGGTCAGAAATCGCGCATTGCCCCGTAGCCTCCGGACGACCGGGCACCCACGGGCCGGGAGACGGCTCGATAAAGTCGGGGATGCCCCGGGTTCTATTCCCTGACCGCGAAATCCCCGACCTGTGGTTCTGCCAGGGTCAGGTAGTCCCTGCCCGACAGGCGTACGACCTGGGTATGGGTCCCCGCGTTGAAGGCCAGGTCATCCTCCGCCATCAGCTCGCGGTCGGCGTAAACCGGCATGTCGTAGAGCTTGCCGAACGGCGGGACCGCGCCGGGCTCGCAGCCCGGAAACAAGGCTTCGAAATCCTCTTCATCGGCCAGGCATGCGGCGTCGGCGCCGGCGGCGTCGGCCAGGGCGTTCAGATCCACGTGACGCGAGGCTGGTACCACCGCCATCACCAGCTGCTGGTCGGCCAGCTTCACCAGCACCGTCTTGGCGAACTCGCGGCGGGGGATCAGCGTCGATGCCGCGGTCTCCCTGGCGGTATACGCGGGCGAATGATTGATGATGACGTACCTGATCTGGTGCTCGTCGAGAAACTCCTGCAGTTTTTTTACCGGCATGGCGTTCACCTGCTGGGAATGTTGGGTTCGAATTCAGGCGCCCCGAATCACGGG
>JBEPXV010000456.1:0-2564 GCA_041641695.1 Gammaproteobacteria bacterium
GGCACCCGCCAGGGACAGGGCGATCAGGATCAGCCAGTTGTACTGGTGGCTGTAGGTCATGGCGTAGTGGTTGCTGATCATCACGAACAGCACGGGCAGCGTGAAATAGGTGTTGTGGACCGAGCGCTGCTTGCCGCGCAGGCCGTAGGATGGGTCCGGCTTGCGCCCCTCCTTCGCCGCCGCCACCAACTCCCGCTGGCCGGGGATGATCACGTGGGCGACATTGGCCACCATGATGGTGCCCAGCATGGCCCCGTAGTGAATGAACGCCCCCCGGCCGCTGAACACCTGGCACAGCCCCCAGGCGGCGGCCGACACGAAAAGGAACACCACAACGCCGAGCAGAGTCTCGCTGCGGCCCAGCGGCGACTTGCACAGCAGGTCGTAGACCACCCAGCCCACGATAAGCGTGGCAATACCAATGGTCACCGCGCTGGCGTGGCCCAGGTCCGCCACCCGCGGGTCGATCAGGTAGACCTCGGCGCCGTACCAGTAGAGCAGCGCCATCAGGAAAATGCCCGACAGCCAGGTGGTATAGGCCTCCCATTTGAACCAGTGCAGGGTCTCCGGCAGGGCCGGCGGGGTCAGGGCGAACTTGCGGGCGTGATAGAAGCCGCCGCCGTGCACCGACCACACTTCGCCGGCCACACCCTCGTCGCGGTCACGGTCGGACTTCGGCGTCTCCAGGTGATTGTCCAACCAGACGAAATAAAACGACGCCCCCACCCAGGCCACGCCGGCCACGAAATGCAGCCAGCGCCCTAGCAGACCCAGCCAGTCGATGATATAGGCTTCCATGGAACGCTGTATAAAACCTGTAAATGGATTGCGTCATCGCCTGATCAGCGACGGCCGCAGTACGTCCCTGTACCACCTTGTGGCGCGTCAGCCGCAAATCACGGGTCACGAATCACCGATCACGGCCCGAAGGGCTACTCCTACTCGGGCACCTTCCCCTGCACGCCCTCCACGTACCACTCCATGGTGGTCAACTCCTCGTCGGTCATGGTCTCGCCCTCGGGCACCATCACTTCCCCGGCCTGGTTCCTGACGGGCCCCTGGAAGGGATGGAAGCTGTCGTCGACGATCGAGGCCTTGATCTCCTCGACCTGCTCGGCCACCTCCGCCGGCACCTTGTCATTCAGCGGCGCGATGTCCGACATGCCCTCGGCGAGACCGCCCCAGACGCTGGTGGATTCCCAGGTACCGTCCAGCACTTCCCGGGCGGTTTTCGTGTAGTAGTCGCCCCAGTGATGCGTGGCGGCGGTCAGGTGGCGCTCCGGTCCGTACTTGGACATGTCGGAGTGATAGGCGACGGCCCATTTGCCGGCTTCCTCGGCGGCCTGCACCACGGCGGTGGAATCCGTGTGGTGGGTCACCACGTCGGCGCCCTGGGAGATTAGAACATCGGCGGCCTCGCGCTCGCGGCCCGGATCGAACCAGGAGTTCACCCAGACCACCTTCACCTCGGCGTCCGGATTCACGCTGCGCATGCCCAGAGTGAAGGCGTTGATGCCGCGCAGCACCTCGGGAATCGGAAATGCCGCCACATAGCCCGCGACATTGGATTCCGTCATGTGCCCGGCCACGACGCCGGTGAGGTAGCGCGCTTCGTAGAAGCGGGCGACGTAGTTGCCGACGTTGTCGGCTTTCTTGTATCCGGTGGCGTGCTCGAACACCACGTCCGGGAACTGCTTGGCGACCTTGATGGTCGGGTTCATGTAGCCGAAGGACGTGGTGAACACCAGGTCGTAGCCGTCGGAGGCGAACTGGCGGATGACCCGCTCGGCCTCGGCACCTTCGGGCACGCTTTCGATGTACTTGGTTTCCACCTTGTCGCCGAGGGCCTCCTCCATCTCCTTGCGGCCCAGGTCGTGCTGGTAGGTCCAGCCGGCGTCGCCGATGGGGCTGACATACACGAAGCCGACCTTCAGCGGCTCGGCGCTGAAGGCCGGCGCGCCGGCGGCCAGGCCGAGAACGGCCGCGGCCAGCGCTGAAATGGTTTTACGGATCGTCGGTTTACTCATGGTTGTCTCCGTTTGTCATACGTCAGGATGGTAAGGCTTGCCCAGTGAGGCAGGCGCATTGAGGCGAATCGTATTGATATCCCGCGAGATCAGCACCAGCACCAGGATCGTTGCAAGATACGGCAGGGTGGACAACAGCTGCGACGGTATGTCCACGCCGAAGCCCTGCACGTGGAACTGGATGATGGTGATGCCGCCGAACAGGTAGGCCCCCAGGAGGACCCGAACCGGCCGCCAGGTGGAGAATACCACCAGCGCCAGCGCGATCCAGCCGCGACCGGCGGTCATCTCCTCCACCCACAGGGGGGTATAGACGAGCGCCAGGTAGGCGCCGCCCAGCCCCGCCATGGCGCCGCCGAACAGCACCGCAGCATAGCGGATGGCGATCACGTGGTGGCCGAGGGACACGGCCGAGTCCGGCGCCTCGCCGACGGCGCGGACGATCAGGCCGCCCTTGGTGCGGTACAGGAACCAGGCGATCGCCCCGAACAGCGCAAATGACAGGTAGATCAGCGGGTCCAGCGAGAACAGCAGCGG
>JBEPXV010000457.1:0-2563 GCA_041641695.1 Gammaproteobacteria bacterium
CCATCGCCGCAAGCGCATGCTCGAGAGCCCGATAGCCGGAAAACGAGACCGCCTCGTTGAACACGAAACGGGCCCCCGACAGGTCCGCCAATGACCGCGCGGCGCTGGCCGCCGGCACGACGATCTCCGAGAAGTAGACGGGCTCATCGACGCTCCGCGGATCCTCGATGAGCGGCGCGGCAACGGCGGCAAAACGATCCGGGCGGGCGTCGTGGAGCCACGCGTAGGCCAGGCCGCAGATCAGCGCGATCCCGACACGACCCTCGCGGAAGTCCGCCAGCCCCGCACCCGGGGCCGCCACGACCGGCCGACCCAGGGACGAGCGCAGCGCATCGCGAACGGCACCGGCGATCCCGTCCAGATCGCTGGACAACAGATTGGCGACGCGGATCACGACGCGACGTCGAACAGGTAGGTCCGGCCGTCGGGCGGCGCATCCAGGTCCACGCAGCGGCCGTCCCCCAGGCAGACGTTGACCCGCGCCGGCCGGGGACCCAGACCGGTCGCCCTGACCAGCGCGCGGTCATCGAGACGCAAGCCGGACCATACCGCCGTTGCATCGCGGTTGCCGGGCACATCGAAGTTCATGACTTCTCCCTTCTCCAGGAACTCCCGGTGCGCCAGCATCTCGCCGTAGACACTCTGCACGTCCTCCACCTCCCGGACAGCGTAGCGCTCATAGCCGTCGCGCCGCGGATTGAAAACCTGCATGGCATCGGCCCCACGCAGCCAGATATGCCGCAGCGCCTCCCGGTACGCGGCGCGGCTCATTACCGGGACGCGCTGTTCCGGATTGTCCGGCACCCAGCGCGCCACCCAGACCACGGCGCCCATGTCCGGCCGCGACCGGGCGCGGTTGCGCGCGTCCGCCGACACCTGGCGCAGCAACAGATGGGTGAAAAAGCGGTCCACGTTGCCGCGGGTGATTTCGTGGCCGGAAGGCCAGGCGGACAGGAAATAAGTGTCCATACCGTAGGCAATGGGGTTGGAATGGGTGAAGGCCATCGGCGGGCTGGGCGGATGGGGCCAGTCCGTCCAGCTCAATACCGGGTCATTCGCGGATGACATCATGACCACCCAGTTGGTGACCGCGGCGTCCGGGTACACCCGGCGAACCGGCGCCGCCAGGTACCGGGACAGCCGGCCCAGCCAGTGCTGCCGTCGATAGACGCGGTAGCGGCGCTCGCTTTCCACGATACTGCCCGGCAGGCGGGACGCGGCCGTCGAGGCGCGCACCGCGTGGTAGTCGTCGTTGAGCAGGGCCCCCTCGTAGTCCAGCCACACCGCGTCCACATCAATCCCGTGCCGGGCATACTGCTGCAGCCGCTGGCGGGTCAGCTCGCGTGCCCTCTCCCAGCCTTCGATCCGTGTCGGGTCGGGCAGGCGGCGCCATTCGGGCCGGACCTCGGCTTCGGCGGCAAACTGCAGACGCCAGTCCTCGCCCCCATCGACCGTGTCGTACGGCCACGCGCCGGCGGCACCTTCCATGAGCACAACCGGCGCGCCGGCAGCGCTCAACGCCCCGGCCGCTTCCGTGTCCGCGCGGCGCAGCCGCAGATGCTGAACGAGACCGCGGTCAAGCAACGTCCGGATCTTCGCGGGCGCCAGGGGCTCGAAGCCCACACCATCCCAAAGGACGAGAGGCCAGCGCTCACCCCGTTCGTGTTCCAGGGGCGCCAGGTTCGCCAGCGCTTCATGCCAGTCCACCTCGGCGGCGCCCGGAGACGGGTACAGCGGCTCGTCGACGGACCGCTGCTCGATACCCGCGCAGGCAGCAAGCTGCGCGGCTAGCAGCAGCGGGCAGACGCTGCGTCGGATGCGCGACAGCAGGGCCGCGCTATCCGGTTGCGTCCACATCGATGTCGACGAGACGCGCCGCGGCCTCACCGAGACCGGCCAGTCGCCGATCGATCTCCACATTGTCATTGCTGTTCACGAGTGACTGCTGCAGGGCCCGGGCGGACACCGCCAGCTCATTGGCGGCCACGTACCCGGCGGAACCCGCCAGTTTATGGGCCAGGGCCCGGGCTTCGTCCCGGTCACCAGATGCGATGGCCGCCTCGAGCCGCGGCATGGCCTCCCGTATCTGGCTGCGGAGCCCGTCGACACTGCACCGCCACAGGAGTTCGTCACCGGACGCCAGGGCGATACCCTGATCGGAATCCAGGACGATCCCGGTCGGGCGGAAGCCGCCATCATCCGGATCCGGGGCCGGTTCGGCAACGCCCTGTCCGGCCCGCTCCGGAAACAGCTCCGCCAGGAGCGCGGTCAGGTCCTTTTCCCGGACCGGCTTGGCCACGAACCGGTCCATCCCCTGCCCGGTGAAGCGGATGCCGCTGTCGCCCATAACGTCAGCCGATACTGCCACCACCGGGACCGCGCGGTAGGCGGGAGCCTGGGCCCGCAGCCGCCGGGTCGTCTCGATGCCGTCCATGTCCGCCATGTGGATATCCATGAACACCACGTCGAAACGCCGCGCCCGGCAGGCCTCCAGCGCCGCACCACCGGAGTCGACGCAGGCAACGTCGACGCCGTACTGGTCCAGCACCGCCTTCAGGTAGCG
>JBEPXV010000458.1:0-2563 GCA_041641695.1 Gammaproteobacteria bacterium
TACGGCTGCTGGCGAAGCTCGACCGCATGAAGATCATCGACCTGTTGCCGGAGAACCGCGTCCGCATGCGCCTGTCTCGGACCTTCTCATGGCGCCCCAACGGCCCCATCCAGAAGCTGTTCGAGAACCAGGTGCAGACCGAGTTCTTCCGCTCCCGTTTCGACGGCCCCGGCGAGCTGCGCCTGGTCCTCAACGGCATGATCTCCGACCAGTCCATCAACCTGCTGCACCAGCGCATGCACCGCCTCGCGTCGGACTTCGAGCACTGCGTCAGCGAGGACCGCAAAACCGTCGAGCACGAGCGCCTCGGCACCACCCTGATCATGGCCATCCGCCCCTGGGCCCTGAAGATGTTCGAGGCTTACCGGCGGCAGTAGACGCACCCAGGCATTGCGAATCGGAATTCACGCCCGAAATATACGGCGGGACATACATCACGAGATGTGCCGAGCAAAGCCCGGTGCGTATCGCGGCGTGTGAGTTTCCATCGGATAAGGGCTGGCCGTCCGGGATAACGTGTCAATGTTTTCCGGACTGCGTCGCTCTCGTTGTCGTCGGCCGCCGTAAAGAGACCTCATTGGTCACGTCAGGCCAGCGGGTCTGGGGGCTCGTTCGGATCGGACGGCTCCAGCTCCGAGAGGCGATCGATCAGTTGTTCGTCGCTGAGCTCGGCGAGCTCCTGCTCGGCGTCGATGTGGGTGGCCGCGGTCATCAGGGCCTGGCGGATCTCGTCGCTGCCGCGGGCCGCGAACAGCAGGTAGTGGGCGCCGTAGGAGGCCTGCTGCACGGCCACGTCCCAGAGCTGGCCGTCGTCGCTGGTAATGGTGCGCATGGCGTGTTGCCGGTGCGGTGTGGAACGGAAATCATACCATCAACACCCGGGCGGGGCGGCAGGCGGCCGTGCCGTCAGCGCGCCTCGTTCTTCAGCCACAGCCCGGCCAGGGGCTTGATGGTCAGGCCCTGCACGATGATGGAGAAGATCACCACCACGTAGGTCGCGGTCAGCAACAGCTCCTTGTGCGGGAACGGCGGCAGGGACAGCACCAGTGCCACCGAGATGCCGCCGCGCAGGCCGCCCCAGACCATGATCGGCAGGGCGCCCGGCGAGAAGGTGCGCTTCAGGCGCAGGGCCGTGAAAATGGTCCCGAGCGTCACGAAGCGGGCGGCCACTACCAGGGGAATGCAGGCCAGCGCCACGAGCAGCGCCTTATTGTCGTAGGAAAGGGTGAATACTTCCAGGCCGATGATCAGGAACAGCACGGCATTGAGGATCTCGTCGAGCATTCGCCAGAACTTGGTGAGGTGCTCCCGGGTAGTTTCCGACATGCCGTGCGCCATGCCGTGGCTGCCGATGAAAAGCCCCGCCACCACCACGGCGATGGGGCCGCTGATATGCAGGCGGTATGCCAGGGTGTACGTGCCCATGACCAGCGCCAGGGTCAACAGGACTTCCAGGCTGTAGTCATCAATGCGTTTCATCGCCTGGAACACCAGCCAGCCCGCGGCGCCGCCCAGAACCGCACCGCCGCCAGCCTCCAGGAGGAACAACTCGGCGATGTCCGACGCGTCGGCGCGGGCGCCTTCGCCGGCGCTGAACGCCAGCGCCACTACGATCAGGAACACCACGTAGCCGACGCCGTCGTTGAACAGCGACTCGCCGGTGATCTTGGCTTCCAGGGAGTGCGGCACGCCGGCGTCCTTGAGCACGCTCAATACCGCCACCGGGTCGGTGGGTGAGATGAGGGCGCCGAACACCAGTGCTACCAGGAACGGAACGCCGGCCAGCCACTGGAAGCCCAGGGCCACGAGAAAGGCCGACGCCACCACGCCGATGCTGGCGGCCAGGGCGATGATGAAACGGTTGGCGCGCAGCGTGGCGAGATCCACATGCAGGGCCCCGGCAAACAGCAGGAAGCCCAGCATGCCGTGCATCAGGGTCTCGTTGAAATCGAAGTCCTCGACGCGTTCCCGGACCAGGTCCGCCAGCTCCAGCCCGGGGAACTGGAGATGCAGGCCCATGAGGGCGAAGGACGTGATCAGCGCGATCACCACCATGCCGATCGTCTGCGGCAGGCGCAGCACGAAATAGTTGATCACGCCAAAGAAGGCGGCGAGGCATACCAGTACGGCGGCGAGCTCCAGCTCTGTCATGGCGTTTCCCGGGGTATGGTTTTGTTTTGTTGCGTACGGATTCTAGCCGACATTGCCGGTCGCCGGTTTGAAGCCGCAGAGATGGTTGCCAACGACGCCGGGTGGTGCGTCGCTCACGCGAGCGGGTTTATACTCGGCGCCGACCTGCCGGCGCCGCCGGCAACATGCCGGAACCTTTGGGAGCAGCGCTCATGACCCACAACGACGAACCCGGCATTGAGCCGGACGCAGCGCGCAACGCGCCGATAGCGATGGACGGCGACAGCTTCCGGCGCGCTGGCCACGCGCTGGTGGACTCGATCGCCGACTTTCTCGACTCGATGCCGGAACGCCCGGTGACGCCCGACGAGTCCCCGGAAACCCTGCGCGAGCTCATCGGCGGGGATGCCGCCATGCCGGAGGAGGGCGCCGA
>JBEPXV010000459.1:0-2562 GCA_041641695.1 Gammaproteobacteria bacterium
GGTCCGCCAGCGGCGGAAACTGATTGAACACCAGGCCACCCACCACGATGCGCGGGCACTCCTTTCCCAGGGCCCGGCGCAGGCCCGAGACCGCCTCACGTACGCCTTTGAGGTGGTCGGGCAGGCTCGCTGACAGCCCCACCAGATCGGGCGCGAGCTCCCGGATGTGCTGCACCAGGGCCGTAAGCGGCGTATCCGCACCGAGGAAGTGGACAGTCCAGCCGGCCTGCTCGAATGCATCGGCCACCATACGCAGTCCGATCGCGTGCTGATTGCCAGCGGGACAGGCGAACACCGCGGTTCGATCGATGTTGCCGGCCGGCTCAACCATTCCGTACCCCTGCCCCATCAGCGTCTGCGCGATGGCCGATGCCATGTGCTCCTGTGCAACCGACACCTTGTTTTCCTGCCACAGACGCCCGATGGCGTACAAGGCCGGCTGCACTACGTGAATTTCGGTTTCATGCAGCGAACCGCTGCGCTGCAGCGCCTGGGTGAAGAGCCGCGCGGCGTTTTCCCGGTCACCGGCCAACGCGGCTTCCCGGAACGCATCGGCCTCCTCCCAAGGCTCCGGGCACGGCCGATCGTAGGCGGGCGGCTCGATACCTTCGGCGAGCGCCGCGCACCCCGCTTCCAGTACCTCCGTAAGCGGGCCCGCATCAGCGCCCAGACCGCTGGTAAAGAACTCCCCCAGCGCCCGCAGCGAGACCATCAGCGAGTCGCCCGGGACACCGCGGGTTTCCAGTACCTGTGACACCCAGCCCAGGTAGGATATGAACAGCGAGTTGTCACCGGCCTCGAGCGACGCGCGCGCGAACTCGATGTGAAACTGAATGTCCTCGGCGCAGGCCTCCCGACCGCGCCGGCCGAAGCGCGCC
Organism: Gammaproteobacteria bacterium; assembly: GCA_041641695.1. GTDB lineage: Bacteria > Pseudomonadota > Gammaproteobacteria > Arenicellales > JAANXG01 > JAANXG01. The sequence continues at coordinate 879 of JBEPXV010000459.1, forward strand.
TCGAGGTCCGGTCGTGCCGACATACAGGCATCGGTCACATCCCGGACAGCCTCGTCACGCAGCGCGTCAATGCCTTCAAGTGCCCGTTCACTCATTCGGCGATGCATTCCAGGCGGCTGATCCGCTGCTCCCCGGGCACCAGCTTCAGGCCGCGCGGAATCCCGGCATGTGATTCCGAGTAAAGATGGCTCCGATGCCAGGCATCGAATGACGCCTCGTCATCCCACCAGGTCACCAGCCAGAACTCCTCCGGGCGACCAAGCGGGCTGAGCACCTCCATCCGCACGAAGCCCGGCGCCCCGTCGACCAGGTGCGGGCGGTCCCGGAACGCCGCCCGGACATCTTTCTCCATGCCATTGCGGACCACGAAACGACTCAATGCGACGAACATGACTGACCCTCCGTCTAACTATCCGGATGACCGCCAGGCGCCGGAGCCCGCCTGACGCCTCAGGACATGCAATCCCAGCCCGGGTCAGGCTTCGCGCGTACCTGATCCGGCGCTGCCGGGCGGGGCTCGATACCTTGCCCGGGGGCATAGCGGACCGGCGACATGCAATTCCCGGCACACGGGATGCAACAAGGGCAGCAGCGCCCCTGCGCGATTTCCTGCAGGGATGATAACCGCAAGCAGCCGGCCGCGCGCCACCCTTCATCGCGGATTGCGCGGATCGCAGACGGCAAGGGACCGGCGGGCGTGGCCGGGGAAACCATGCTGCCGGACGCCCGGCAGCGCGCAGGCGCGGCGGGCGGCGACGCTGTGCCGTCAGGCCGGGGGCTGGCCCGGCGCGCGCTCCGGCTGGTGATCGGTGCGCGGCTGGTCTACCCGGGGTTCGTCAACGCAGGTGCTGGGCGAAGAACTCCGCGAATGCATCGAGATGCATCTCCTTGGTACTCATGCACCGCCCAGAGCACGAGGCGCAGCTACGACTGTTTCTCGTCTTGCCCGAATATCAGGGCATCGGACTGGGCAAGCGCCTCCTGGATCTGTTCGTGCACTGCCTCGACGAGTTGGGCTACCGCTCCACATTCCTGTGGACCACCGACGAGCAGGAGGCCGCCATAGCGCTGTACGAACGAATCGGCTTCAGGCTGACCGACGCGAAGTCATCCACTGCGTTCGGCCGGCGATTGCGCGAGCTGCGCTATGACCTCGCGCCGGTGCCGCGGAGAATCACGCGGCCGGGGATCCGGGGCGGTTAAAGACTCAGTGAGTCGGCTCGAGCGCCGGCTGCTCTCCAGGGGTATCCGCAGTTCCGTCCGCGCTGTCGCGCAGCGTATCCAGCTCGGCGGACACCTCGCGCGGCGCCAGCAGGGTATAGACGGTCGGGATCACGAACAGGGTGAAGAACGTGCCCACCAGCAGGCCGCCCACGATCACCCAGCCGATGTCCTGGCGCGATTCGGCACCCGCGCCGGTGGCGATGGCCAGCGGCACGGCGCCCAGCACCATGGCACCGGTGGTCATCAGGATGGGCCGCAGACGCAGCACCGCAGCGCGCTCCACGGCCTGGAACATGTCCAGCCCGCGGGCCCGCAGTTGGGTGGTGAACTCCACGATCAGGATGCCGTGCTTGGTGATCAGGCCGATCAGGGTCACCAGGCCCACCTGGCTGTAGATGTTGAGCGTGCCGCCGGACAGGTAAAGCGCCGCCAGTGCGCCCGGGATGGACAGCGGCACAGT
>JBEPXV010000460.1:0-2549 GCA_041641695.1 Gammaproteobacteria bacterium
CCCCAGCGCTTCACGTCCATCCGCCGGCGCTTCTGGCCGTAGCGGAACTCCATGACCGCGTGGGTCGCCAGGCAGGAGCACAGTATCGAGGTCACGTTGTCGTGAGCCCAGTCCACCACCTCGATCAGGGGCTCCCAGAACGGCTCGTCGGAAAGGTTCGGCTCGGTGACGTTGGCGCCCGTGATGATCAATGCATCCAGGCCGTGGCGCCGCACGTCACTGAACCGCTCGTAGTACTTCTCGATGTGGTCCAGGCCCGCGCTGCTCCGGGGCAGGCCGTCCAGCGAGAAGGGATGGACATAAAACTGGGCGATTGGGTTGCTCTGACCCACCAACCGCAGGAACTGCCGCTCCGTCGCGGCGAGGGCGGTATCGGGCATCATGTTCAGCAGGCCGACATGCAGCTCGCGGATGTCCTGGTTGCTGGCCCGGTCGCGGGACAGGATCGTCTGTCCCTCGGACTGGAGGCGCTCGAAAGCGGGCAGGTCGTTGTGGGCTACCAGCGGCATGGCGGTCAGGCGCTCCTGGGCAGACCGTGCTCGCGCCGATCGATGGCGAGCTCGATCAGCTCCACGAAATCATGGTCGTCCCGCACCCGGGCCGCCTCCTCGGCCGCAACGGTGTAGCCGTACTTATCGGCGATGTCGCGGTAGCGCGGAATGCGGGCGTGAAACAGGCGCGGGAAGATCCAGCGGATGAAATCATCCGGGTCGGCCAGCGCCATGTACTCGAGGTTTCTTTCCTCCATGTACGCCGCCACCTGGCCCTCCAGGAACTCCCTGCGGTAGTAGAGCGGCTTGGGGTCCCAGTCGGCGCGCTCGATAAGCTCGGACTCACTCTCCTCGCTGACCTTGATATACAGGATCAGGGTGCTCCGGTGCAGAGTTTCCAGCACGCCGTCGTCGTCCAGCTCGCACAGGCTGCCGCCCACGTCATTGACGAAGTGCGGGTAGCCGTAGATCTTGTGGGCCTTGTCGATGAACTCCGGTACATCCTGCATGGCGGCGATCTCCGCTTCTTTGTAGCATTGCTGGCGCCTGTTGAACTCCGGCAGCGGGATACCGCCCCGGTCAGGATCGCCCACCTTGCCCAGGAAGCTGGTAACCGGCCCGAGATTCTGGATGCTGATGTTGTTGCGGATATAGATGTAATCCCGCCGCAGCAGATCCCTGAGGAACGGCACCTGCATCGCCTGGCACTTGATGATATCCAGGATCTCCTCGTCCAGGTAGCGGGTGCCGATCCGGTAATCACCGGAGTAGTGGAACCAGTTGTGGTGGCGCAGCATGTCCGCCAGGTAGGTCTTTCCGACCCCGGACATGCCCATCAGGGTGATGCTTCTGTTGCGCCAGACCCGAAATTCTTCAACGCTCAGGAACAAACCGGATACTCGCTGGTGGACGGTGTGGTTCGCCCATTATATGTACCCGCCGGGCGGTTCATAACCCCCCACCCGCGGCCGCGCGACCGGTCAGGCCTCGATGTTGGCGGCGATCTGCTCGCTCAGGGCCTTGATCTCGTCCATGTCGCCGGGGTTGATACCCCAGTTGAGCATCAGATTGTCGTCGGTGAAGCGGGGAATCACGTGCATATGAAGATGGAACACCGATTGCGCCGCCCCGGGGCCGTTGGCCTGCACCAGGTTCAGGCCGTCGGGATTCACCGTCTTCTGCACGGCCCGCGCGACTTTCCTGGCGGTGGCCACGGTTACCGCCAGCACGTCTTCGGGGCTTTCCAGGAGATTCAGAAAATGCGCCTTGGGGATGGCAAGCGCGTGGCCGCGGTTGGCCGGATTGATGTCCATGAACGCGAGCGTGTGCTCGTCTTCATAGAGCTTGAAGCAGGGAATCTCCCCGGCGACGATCTTGCAGAAAATACAATCCTCATTGGTCATCAGCGGGCTCCTCGGATTGTTCGGCAATTATGCCATACGAGAATGCGCCGTCATCCAGGGTCCGGATCAACCTCCAGGGCACGGGCGCGGCGAATATCGCGGCATCATACACGAAGGTGTGGAACTCGCCGTTCTCGCCGCACGGGTCCACCCACTCGGGCAGTGAGTCAAAGAATGACTGGTCGAGCTCCCGGCCGGCGTAGCTTTCCGACAACACTTTGTTGTCCACGCAGGTGACCACCGCCCGGATACCCGAGGCAAGTTGGTCGGCCGCAAGCCCGGCGGTATCGCGCCGCCACAGGGGGAACAGGCAGCGCATGCCCGCGCGCCGCAGCAACGCTTCGCGATAGGCGCGGATATCCGCCAGATTGATGTCGCCGAAAACCACGGTGTCGATGCCCCGGTCCCGGTACGGCCGCAGAGCGTTCAACACCAGGCTTTCGTATTCCTCGTTCGGGCAGGGGGAAGGTATGACGACCTTCTCCAGGGGCAGGTTCATGGACGCCGCCTGCCTGTCCAGCAGGCTTTCCGGAACGCGATGCACGGCGACATGGCCTTCGGGCCGGTTGACGGTCGTCACCAGCGCTTCGATGTCCAGCTCGGCCTGCGCCGCCTGCAGGGCGGCAGCGCTGTCCTTGCCGCTGCTCCAGAACAT
>JBEPXV010000461.1:0-2542 GCA_041641695.1 Gammaproteobacteria bacterium
CAGGCCCAGATCCACCGCCGATTTGGCGGTTATGCGGCTCAACAGAGTCGCCTCGCCCGCGGCGAGACGGACCATGGCCTGGGCGCGACCGTCCTCGACGATGTCTTCGATGGTGGCGGGAAACAGGTTCATGATGCTGGTGCCGGACTGCTTCTCCAGAGTGAGACTGACGTCCCGGGCGGCCACCCGCACCCGCACGACCTCGCCCACGGGCAGGGAGCGTCGCGTCACCGCGAAGCGGCCGCCCGGGAAGTCCAGGTAAGTGAGATAGAAAGCGTCGTCGTGCGACGCCACCACGGTCTCGATGATCGCCTCCGCGCCGGCGTCGTGGAGAAAGGGGAGCTTCGGGTGGGTCAGCATGTCCCGTGTCGCGCCGACGGCCACGGTGCGGCCTGCCTCGAGCAGCACCAGGGTGTCGGCCAGGCCCGCCACCTCGTCAATGGCATGGCTGACATACAGGACCGGGATATCCAGCTCGTCATGCAGCGATTCGAGATACGGCATGATCTCCTGCTTGTGCATCAGGTCCACGGCGGCCAACGGCTCGTCCATCATCAGGATGCGCGGGCTGACCGCGAGGGCCCGCGCGATGGCGGCCCTCTGCCGCTCTCCGCCGGAAAGGCTGTCGGTGCGGCGCCCGAGTATCGGCGCGATACCCAGCAGGTCGATGGCCCGTTCCAGCGACACCCGGCGCTCGGATTCGGGCACCCTCCTGAGGCCGTACTCCAGGTTGCCGCGCACGTTCAGGTGGGAGAACAGGCTCGCTTCCTGAAACACGAAGCCGATGGACCGCCGATGGGTAGGCACGAAGTGTTCCCCGTCCTGCCACAGCATGTCGCCCACTTTCACATGGCCGTCCGCCGCGTGCTCGAGGCCGGCGACGGCGCGCAGCAGGGTGGTCTTGCCGCTGCCGGATGGGCCGAACACGGCCGTCACCCCCCGCCCGGGGAGGGCCAGATCGACATCCAGCACGAAGTCGCCGCGCGGGAGCCGGAGGCGCGCCTCTACGCTCACGGTTGCAGGACCCGGAAGCGGCGGTTGAGGCCGTATACCGCCGTCAACATGACAAAGCTGAGGACCAGCAGTCCGCCCGCCAGCCAGTGAGCCCGGCCGTACTCGAGCGCTTCGACGTGGTCATAGATGGCGATGGACAGCACCCGGGTTTCGCCCGGGATGCTGCCGCCGATCATCAGCACGACGCCGAACTCCCCGACGGTATGGGCGAAGCCGAGGACCGCGGCGGTCAGGAATCCGGACCGCGCCATCGGGATGGTCACGGTGAGAAACCGATCCAGGGGCCCGGCGCGCAATGTTGCGGCCTCCTCCATCGGGCGGCGGCCGATGGCGGCGAACGCGTTCTGCAGGGGCTGGACCACGAAGGGCAGCGAATAAAACACCGAGCCGATCACCAGCCCGGCAAAGGTGAAAGCCAGGGGGCGGCCGCCCATCCATTCCATGAATGCGCCGACGGGGCCGTGCGGCCCGAGGGCAATCAGCAGGTAGAAGCCCAGCACCGTGGGCGGCAGCACCAGCGGCAGGGCCACCACGGCCTCCAGCAGGAATTTGAAGCGCCGGCGCGTGTTCGCGAGCCACAGAGCCAGCGGCGTCCCCAGCAGCAGCAGGATCAGTGTTGTCAGCCCCGCCAGCTCGAGGGTGATGACCAGGGCGGACAGGTCCGCTTCCATGAGGCTCATGGCGCAGTGTACCCGTGGCTGCGGATAATGGTCCGCGCCTCGGCGCTTCTCACGTAGTCGAGGAAGGCGCGCGCCGGCGCGGTGTCCACCAGGGCCACGGCCTGCTGTTCAATGGGGGAGTACAGTGATGCCGGCAGCTCCCAGATGCTGCCCTTGACTGCGTTCTCGTCGCCGGGCCGCACAACCTGCGAGTACGCCACCAGTCCGAGCTCCGCATTGCCGCTCTTGACGAACTGAAAGGCGTGGCCGATGTTCTCGCCGAATACCAGCCTGTTTTCCAGCGACGACCACAGCTCCAGAGACTGCAGCGCCTGCTGCGCCGCCTTGCCGTAGGGTGCGAGCCTCGGGTTGGCGATGGCCAGGTGGCGGAAAGCGCCGCGTTCGAGCACCTCGCCCCGCTGGTCCACGAGCCCCGGTGCCGGGCTCCACAACACCAGCTTGCCGAATGCATACGTGAACCGGCTGCCGGGCACGATCGCGCCCTCGCGCTCCAGCAGCTCCGGTCGCCGGATATCGGCGGCAAAAAAAGCGTCGAACGGAGCGCCATTCCTGATCTGGGCGTAGTGCTTGCCGGTGGAGCCCGGCACCAGGATCACCCGGTGGCCACTGCGCTGCTCGAAACGGTCGGCGACCCGCGCGAGGGTCACGGAGAAATTGCTCGCTACGGCGACCTGTATACGTTCGGCCGCCGGCGCCGCAGGCGACAGGAACAGGCATGCTGCGGCCAGCGTGATCAGCAATCTGCCCGGATGCACCAGACGGTTCCCCGGACCGATCACGCCGCGTCGCTGAAGCCGTGCGCCCGGGGCACTCGCGGTGATGCCCCGTCGTGGCCAGGCAACAGGTGT
>JBEPXV010000462.1:0-2520 GCA_041641695.1 Gammaproteobacteria bacterium
CACTCACCGACATGGACACCAGCGCGAACACCCAAGCCGTAGTCCTCGAGCCGCTGTCCTATGGCAGCCGCGCACCGCACGGCACGCTCAGGGCCGTCAAAAGCCAACAGATAGCCGTCGTTGGTGGACTTGACGCTCCTAACATGGTGTTGCACTGTCTGTTCACGAACGATGTCATCGTACATTTCGAGGCGTCGCTCACAGCCACCGTGACACTTGTCCGCCGAAACCTGTTCCGGATCGGACGGCTCTATGTATACCAACGTCAAAAGCTCTCGTTCAGGCGTCGGTTGTTGCTTGACTCCCGTGAGAAAGGCCTTGATTTCGTCAACCAGTCCATCGATGTCGCCGGCGAAGGGAACGTGATCGTCTCCCGGCAGCTCGACAAGCTTGGCTCCCTCGATGTGCCTGGCCAGGTATTCCGCGTCCCCGGCGCTTGACGCGCGGTCGCCGTGTCTGCGAGTCACGAGGGTGGGTACATGAATGGCCGGCAAGACGTGGCGGACATCTGTTTTTGCGTTCAATCGGGTGAGCTTGAGTGCCGCGCGACGGGTCGTGGAATAACGGAGAAACTTCGAGAACCAGTCATGGAACTCGGAGTCGACGCCCGCGCTTGGAGCCAGATTATTCAGCACCATGCGCCCGCCCCAGTCGTTGCCGAAGATGTCGAGCCACTCCTTGAATTCCGCTTCGTCATTCCCCCACGGATAGTCGCCGGATCGCAGACGCTTGGCGAAAGAGCCGTAGAGCACGAGGGCGCTGGTGCGGTCCGGATTGTTTGCCGCAAACAGGCAGGCGAGGCTGCCACTGTCACAGACGCCGAGGATGGCGGCCTTCTCGGAACCGACAGCGTCGAGAACGGCATGAATATCGTCCATCCGCTCTTCAAGGGAGGGATTGCCCACCTCCCGTTCGGACAATCCAGTGCCGCGTTTGTCGAAAACGATCAGACGCGAGAAAGAGGCCAACCGCCGCAGAAACTTCGCATACCCGGAATACTCCCAACCATACTCAATATGGGACGCCCACCCCGGTACGTAGACTAAATCGATGGGCCCTTGTCCGAGCACCTGGTAGGCGATGTCAACATCGCCGCACGTCGCAAATTCAGTACGCGGCTGGGTGCGGATGTCGCTGGCGAGGCGATCGGTCTCGGGCTCGGGGCGGGTACCGAGCTCGCGCCGCAGGAGGCTCCGGCAATGTTCATATTGCTGCAAAGCCGTTCCCCGTCGTCCTGCCTGGGCGTACAGCCGCATCAAGGCTCGGTGGGCGTCCTCACGCAAGGGTTCGAGAGCCAGCAGCCGGCCGGCCACGGCGACGCCGCGCTCGACCGCTTCGGAAAACAAACAGTGTTCCAGCTCCTTCGCCATGGCCTGGGCCGCGGCCTCGCGCAGACGGCGGCGCTCTTCTTCCAGCCATTCCTCGAAGGCCTCCTCGTGCAGTCCGAATCCTTCGAGTAACTCGCCGTTGTAGAGCTCGTCCGTGTGGAGCGTCTTTACAGAGTTTGCCTCGGCGACCACCGCCTCGAGTCGGTTCACGTCGCTGTCCACGCCCGAAGCATCCAGCGCCAGGCTTTCGCCCCAACTGACCAGCACGTCCGCATCGTGCTCAGCCAACCCGCGTCGCAGGCCGGACAGCGTCTGGCGCAGGCTGCTGCGGGCCTGTTCGTCCGCCGAGCGGCCCCACAGCAGGCCTGCAAGCTTCTCACGTGAGTGGAAGCGCCCGGCCGGCAGCGCAAGATAAGCAACCAGGCCCTGAGCCTTGCGGGTCGGGAACGAGACCGGCAATCCCTGAGCGTCGCGGGCCTCGAAGCCGCCCAGGAGCTGGAGGTAAAGTCGCCCCATAGGCGTATCTCACTCCCTGCCAGCGATCAATGCAAGGGGACACGGCTGGATCAGACAGCGATTTCACACATTTCTCACGCTCCGTCGTACGCCCCGCTCACGCCCGCCGAAGACACTGCATGCACGCTCAATCGAGTACCAACCTACAACCTGACGGAGATCAATGCATGCATCTGCAAACAGGTCACGAAAGCGAGTGGCTGCGCCGCCTGCGACAGACGGAACGGCGCACTTGCCGCGAAACGAATGCCGATCACTACGCGGCCGCGTTGACAACCGACTTCACCGAAAACCAGTCGGCGCCAGCGCGACACCGGGCCGGAGGGTCGGCCACCGGTAAATGGGCAGCCCGATTTGCCGCGTTCGCTACAACTATTGCGCGTTGGCCCAACAAGGCCACGAGTCGTGCGTAAACCCAAGCGGTATTGGCGGGCGGCTCGCACCGCCCGCCTCCACGCATATGAGCTCAACAACGGGGCTGTAGAGCCGCATAGCCAGAGTCGACATCCGCGTGCAGAAATTGCGTGTAAGCTGTGTCCGCTACGGCCCCGACAGTCCGGCTTGGGTCGAGAGCCGAAGTTGTATCCGTGAATCACGACGTCTGGTAGGCGCTCGATAGCGGACGTTACCCCCCCTGTGCCAGTTTCTGGATCCGGCCATGAGCGGCCACGCTTTT
>JBEPXV010000463.1:0-2514 GCA_041641695.1 Gammaproteobacteria bacterium
CTTGGTGATGTCCCGCGTGGAGGCCATGTACACGCGGATCGGCCGGCCCGCCCGGCCCTCGATGTCCTTGCGGTTGCGACGCAGGACGTTCACGGTGCCGCCCCCGACCGTGCCCAGGCCCAGCATGCCCACCCTGACCGGTTCCATTACCACCTCCCCCGTTCCGGGGATGCGGGCTGATCTGGCGTCAATTGACTCATCGAATGCATATCAGTGTTTGAAGTAGAATATTAGAATTAACCCGGAAGTTTTTGTTTTAGTGAGATTTTTACTATCAAAGGTTTACGTCGGCGTCAAGAACGCATTGATTCGCCCTCCCGTGGCGGCGATACTGCCCGGCCCCAGGTCTCGACGATACCCGTTATATGAAGCTGCATCTGCATGAGTTCGGGGAACGCAACGTTATCAGGCGCTGCGAGAACGGAACAATCACGATCAACGAGCAGACATACAGCGATAGCGTGGTGGTCACCCCGGGACGGGTGATCGACGACTGGCGCCCGGATTCCATAGAAGAGCTCACCGCCGATGACCTCGGCAGTGTAGCGCAACTGGGGGTGGAGTTGGTGATTCTCGGTACCGGGGCGCGCCAGGTTTTCCCCCCGGCACACATTCTCGAGCCCCTGATCACGGCCTCGATAGGCATCGAGATCATGGACTCCGGCGCCGCTGCCCGCACCTACAACATCGTCGCCTCCGAAGGCCGTGACGTCGCCGCCGCGATTCTGCTGGATTGATATAGAAGGAAAGGATGAGAAAAAAGGGGAAGGAGGGACCGAATAACAATCACTCCTTCCCCCTTTCGCCTGCGCGGGTTCCTCCCTGCAGCACCCCTCAGTACCACCTTAACCGAGCAGCAGGTTGTCCAGTGAGAAACCCTGCTTTTCAAGAATCCTGCGCAGCTTACTCAGGGCCTCGACCTGGATCTGGCGGACGCGTTCGCGGGTAACGCCGACGTCCAGGCCGACCTGCTCCAGTGTCGAGGCGTCCCGGCCGGACAGACCGAAGCGGCGTTCCACCACTTCGCGCTGTTTCTCGGGGAGCGTCTGGAGCCATTCGGCGATGTGCTTGTGGACTTCCTCGCCCTGCAGGAGATCGGCAGGGTCCGCGGCCTTGTCGTCGGGGATCGCATCGAGCAGGGTGCGATCCTGGTCCGCCTCGAACGGCGCGTCCACGGACGCGATCCGCTCGTCCAGGCCCAGCATGCGCTTGACGTCCTCGATGGGCGCGTCCAGCTTGGCGGCGATCTCCTCGGCGCTGGGCTCGTGATCGAGCTGTTGAGCCAGGACGCGAGCCGCTCGCTGGTAGACGTTGATTTCCTTGAGGATATGCACCGGCAGCCGGATGGTGCGGGTCTGGTTCATGATGGCCCGCTCGATGGTCTGGCGGATCCACCAAGTGGCGTAGGTGGAGAACCGGAAGCCACGTTCTGGATCGAACTTTTCGACCGCGCGGATCAGCCCGAGGTTGCCCTCCTCGATCACATCCAGGAAGGCCAGGCCGCGGTTGATGTAGCGCCGCGCGATCTTGACCACCAGCCGCAGATTGCTCTCGATCATCCGCGCCCGGGCCCTATCGTCGCCTTTCTGGACCAGCCGCCCGAGCTCGACTTCCTCGGCGGCGGTCAACAAAGGCGAGAACCCGATCTCGCGCAGGTAAATCTGGGTGGCGTCGGCCTGAACGCGGGCCGACTCGGTCAGCTTCTTGTCCGCTTGCGGCGCCGGGTCGGCATCCGCGGCTGACTTCACTGCAGAGCTCGTTCTCATTGTGTTCTCCCCCCGGCCGCCCCTCGCAGCTCAGGTCTTGGGTAGAAATTCCAGAGGATTTACGGCCGTCCCCTGTTTTCTTATTTCAAAGTGCAGTTTGACCCGGTCCGTGTCCGTCGAACCCATCTCCGCTATCGGCTGCCCGCGCCGGACCTGGTCCCCCTCCCGCACCAACAATTTTCTGTTGTGGGCGTAGGCACTTAGAAAAGTTTCATTATGTTTTACTATAATAAGCTTACCGTAGCCTCGAAGTCCATCCCCCGAGTACACGACCCGACCATTGGCCGCCGACTTGACCGGCTGGCCGGCCTGCCCCGCGATTTCGATGCCGGGATTGGCGCTGTCCCTTGAAAAACGGCGGATTATTGCGCCTTCCGCGGGCCACTGCCAGCCCGGGGTGGCGGCGTACGGTGTGGGCTGGCGCTGGGGAGCGGACTGAGGAGACGCGGGTCTGGCCGGTTTCCGGGCCGCCGTCACGACGGGCCGGTCTCCCGGCGGCGGCCGCAGGCGGAGCTTCTGCCCGGGCTTGATTACGTACGGCGGGGCGATGCGGTTCCAGCGGGCCACGGCCCGGTAATCCAGGCCGGCATCGAAGGCGATGCTGTAGAGGGTGTCCCCCCGGCGCACGATGCGCACCACCTTCGGCTCGCCCGGGGCCTGCTTGCCGATGTCCCGCACCGGGGCGACGAAGGCCGGGCCGCAGCCGGTTCCGGCGACGGCGATCGCCATCACCAGAGCCAGCGCGCCG
>JBEPXV010000464.1:0-2500 GCA_041641695.1 Gammaproteobacteria bacterium
AGCTCGCCGCCGAAGATGGACGGGTCGTAGGTGACCTGCTCCGCGGGGACTTCCTGCACCACTTCCAGCAGATCGAACTGGCTGGACGGGTTCTGGTTGCCCCGTACCACCAGCACCTTCTTGAAGCACTGGTGATCGGCGGCGCGGTACAGGGTCGGCCCGTTGCCCATGCCGTCGAACTCGAAGCCTTCCAGCGCGCTGATCACTTCGCAGGGATAGAAGGTGCCCGCCATTTCCACGGCGTTGGCGTACAACAGCGTCTGCACGTAGCAGGTGTGGGCGGCCTGGGACGGCGGGAAGCCGTACTCCTCGCCGAAGGACTTGACGAAAGCCTGGGAGGCCTCGTCCTGCAGGGCCCAGTTCCAGTTGGTGGACCCCAGGATACCCTTGATGTTCTCGCCGGCGCCCTGGGCCATGAGGCGCGAGAACAGCGGCACCACGATCTGGAATTCCTTGCCGTTCACCTGCTTGTCGCGCATGCCGAACTGAACCGCCTGGGTCAGCGAGTTCACCATGTCCTTGCCGTAGTGGTTCAGGATCAGCACGTCGGCGCCGGAATCCAGAACCGGGGTCAGGTACTGGGAGAAGTCGCCGGCGCCCAGCGGGGTGCGCACCGCCTGCACGGTCTGCCAGCCGAGGCCCTCGGTGGTGTTCTTGATGGACTCTTCCTGGGTCCAGCCCCAGGTGTAGTCGGCGGTCAGGTGGTATGCCTTGCGATCGGTGCCGTACTCGGCTTCCAGCACCGGGCCCAGCGCGGCGCCGGACTGGTAGGCGTTGAAGAAGTGACGGAAACCGTACTTGCGCTTGTCCTTGCCGGTGGTGTCGTTGGAGTGGGTCAGGCCGGCCATGAACATGATGCCGGCCTCGTGGCACAGCGACTGCTGGGCGATGGCCACGCCGGAGGACGAGCCGCCGGTGATCATCAGGGCGCCGTCCTTCTCGATCATGCGCTTGGCGGAGGCGCGGGCGGCGTCGGACTTGGTCTGGGTGTCCCCGGTCACGTACTCGACCTTCTTGCCCAGGATACCGTTGCCCTGGAGGGACATCGGCTTCATGGTATTCATCATGCCGCCGTCGCCTTCGCCGTTCAGGTGCTTGACGGCCAGCTTGTAGGCGCGCAGCTCATCGGCGCCCTCATCCGCGTACGCGCCGGTCTGGGGCACGTTGAAGCCCAGGGTCACCGACGAGGCGTCGCCCGGATTGTTGGTGAACTCCTGTGCCCAGGCATTGCGTACGAAAAAATTCGGAACGGCGCCGGCGGCGCTCAGATAGGCCGCCGACTTCAGGACGCCGCGGCGTGTGACTTTGTATTGACTCATGATTCGAGATTCCTCCTGGCTGCATTTTTTGAATTGCGTACTGATTCGCTTGCCCTTGGGGCCTTGTTGGCCGGGGATTGCCCGGTTTCCGGCAGGCTTCACGAAACGACGATTGCCGAATCTAAACCCCGCTGTCAAAGTTGGCAATAACTGTCTGTTATTATTGATATAATCCTGTCAATTCATGATTAGTTCCCCGAGCTGATCTGTAAATTATTGACAAACATCGAAGGAAGTAGACCATCATGACAAAGGCCGCAATCGGCTACCGGGTGCGCGAGCAGCGCAAGCGCCTGGGGCTCACCCAGGCGGGACTGGCCCGCGAGCTGGGCATCTCGGCTTCCTACCTGAACCTCATCGAGGCCAACAAGCGGGCGGTCGGCGGCAAGCTGGTGAACAAGCTCGCCCGCTCGCTCAACCTGGACGTGGAAGTGCTGACCGGGGCGGCCGAGCAGCGGCTGCGCGACGATCTCAGCGAGCTGCCCATGGACCCGGTGTTCCGGCACGTCAGCCTCGAGCGGAACTTCGCCGACGAGGTGGTGGCCCGCAACCCGGAGTGGGCGCGCATGATGCTGACGCTCTACCGCGCCTACCTGGACGGCAACCAGGCCCTGGCGGTCCTCAGCGACCGGCTGAACCGCGACCCCTGGCTGCAGGCTTCCGTGCACCGGATGCTGACCCATATCACCACCATTCGCTCGACCGCGGAGATCCTGGTGGAGACCGAGCAGCTCGACGACAGCCAGCGAGACCGTTTCCAGAACGTGCTGCACTCGGAAAGCGCTCGGCTCACCGAGGCGGCGCAGCAGATGGTGTCGTTCTTCGAGCTCCAGAACACGACCAACCCGTCCGTCGCCGCGGCCGAGCAGGTGGACGAGTTCATCATCGGGCATCGCAACTATTTCCCGGGCCTGGAGGACGCGGGACGACACCTGCGCCGGGAGCTGGATCACCTGGACCGCCGCAACATCGACGGCGCGCTGGCCGAATTCCTGGCGGCGGAGCTCGACGTGCGGATAGACAACATCAGCCCCGAACGGGCCGCGGCCACCGATTTCACCAACCAGGCCCGGTTCGACCCGGGAAGCAGGGTGCTGAGCTTTCTCGCCAACTCGCCGCCCACCACACGGCGATTCCAGATGGCCAGAACCGCCGCCGAGCTGACGTTCGCCGACACCCTG